>JBGCDN010000889.1:0-8410 GCA_045105495.1 Planctomycetaceae bacterium | reverse complement strand
CCCAAAGCGCCAGAGTCGATAGCGATATGGCAGTACGCATCAGTTTCCTTCCAGCCGGAACGTAGGACTTTGGGATCGTTGAGGCCGCCTGAATTTGCACGCACCGCGCTGTTTCTGGCCGCCCTTAGCAGAACGTAATTGCGGCGAATCGCCGTTCGAGAACCGCCATCCCAATGCCGCTGCCGCACACGGTGAAGCGGAACGCTTCCTAATTGCGCCCCGCCATGGCGGCCATGACTTTCTCGGTAATCATCTGGATCAGATCTTCCTGGCTGTTGCAGTCCATGCCGGCGCTGCTGCCGCCCCGGAGATAACCTGGATAGGCTGGCGGTTGATCAAACGCTTTTTGAACCGGTAGCTCTTCCTTATAGCCATCTCGGAACGCGCTGTTGCCACAGAGGTCGCAGTCTTCGTTGTGGAACCGAGGATCGTCGAAGCCAAGGCGTTTCTTCAGATCCAACAGCTCGCGTGTCTTCTGTTCACTGAAGTAATCGACATTGCCGATCTGCTTCGCTAACAGCAGGATCTTGCAATAAGCGTCCAGGATTTCCGTCTTCCAATACGCTTCCTGCAGGTCCTTGCCGAAGCTGACCGTTCCGTGGCTCTTCAGGATGATCGTGTTTGTAGACTTCAGAAACGGGATTACCGTGTCGGCGAATCGCTGGTCGCCGGGAGTCTCGTACGGTGCGATTGGAATCTCACCCATGAAGACTTCCACTTCCGGAAGAATGCACTGTGGAATCGGTTCGTTGGCCACCGCAAACGCCGTCGCGTGTGGCGGGTGACAGTGAACCACAGCCTTCACGTCCGGACGATGCTTCATGATGGTCAGGTGCAGCAGCACCTCACTGGTTCGTTTTCGCTTACCGGCAATTTGGTTCCCATCGAGATCCACCGCGCAAATGTCTTCCGGGTTCATGAACCCTTTGCAGATCATGGTTGGAGAACACAACACTTCGTTCTCACCAACGCGGATCGAGATGTTGCCATCGTTCGCCGCCGCAAAACCTTTGTTGTAAACACGCCGCCCGATCTCGCAGATCTCTTCTTTGAGTGCTCGATCATGAATTCCGCTGTTCCAATTGCTCATGGTTATCTCCATAGGATGGGCACTGCCCACCAGCCCCCTCGTTTAATGATTGGTGGGCAATGCCCACCCTACAATCTCATGTCAGGCACAGCCTGGCCTAGACGTCCTACCCGGAGCCTTACGACCCTCGGCTCACTACACTCGAGCCTCAGCTCTCACTTACAAATTGATGGCATCTAAAATCGCCGCGTTGTACGCATTGATTGGTTTCTGTTCGGGATGAAACGGAGCCGAAGCTTCCGCACTTTCACTGACAGCGATGATGGCACCTTCGCCCGCCGACAGTTCGTCGTAAATTACGATCGGTTCGCCACGCCCTTTGCGGCGATCCTTCAGCCCCTCTGCAGCAAGCGGCACACCAACCAACCATCGAGCCCCTTCAAGCGAAGGATGCATGGCCGACAACGTGACCTTGCCAATGACTTCCGCGATTCTCATACCCGCACCTTGCAGTTCGAAATCGTTCGAGCCAACTTCGACAACTCGTCTTTAGACCGCCCATTCGGTTTCGCGCAAACACAGTTCGCTCGACTGTCGCGAATCGCGCAGGCAGCAGACGTCAAATCCTCCAAAGCAATCGCGCGGATCTCTGCTGTTCGGTTCAACTCGATCGCAACTGAATGCGGATTCGCGGTAAGAACCAGAACCACGCCTTCGCCAATCGCATCGCCAACAACACGAGCCGCATCTTTCACACCGATGCGAACCAGGTCGCCGCTATTGAACGCCGACCCAACCGCAACTGTGGAATGTGTCGCCACGACTTTTGGACCAACAGGACCAGCTGCCGCTTTTCCGCCACCAACAGATCCAGACCGAGTCCAGCTGATGTTGTGACTTCGCAAGTAGTCTTTCGCAGTCGGCGTCAGCACTGTTCTCGCAGAGAAAACAACTTCGCTGACTCCGGACAACCGCCCAGCCAGCGTGCCTTCTGTGACAACCGCATCATCAATTTTCAAACCGCTTGGAATTGACGGAACCGCCGGAGTGGCTGCTGCCGCACTTTGCGAACATCCACGCAATTCGCGCAGAACGCTTTGCACGACATCATCAATTAGCTGTGCTTGTGTCGTCATTAGTCTGCTATTCCCAGAACCGCGAAGCGAACCGGAGTGTTGTTCGCGCCAATCATTTCTCTCACTGCTTTTCCGTCGCTTGTGTAAATCACTCGATCACCAATCCCACAACCAAGCTGATCGATAATCAGAACCGGATCACCATCCGCATCGCCAGCAGAACCCAGCGGCTGAGCAATCAGCAGCTTGAGCCCTTCCAGCGTCGGATGTTTCACCGTTGCTGTTGCGTTACCAATGATGTTTGCCAGTTGCATGAGCGGAGTGATCAGGCGTCAGGCATCTGGAGTCAGTGTTTCTGCGTCGAAACTGAATCCTGAACCCTGACAACTGATTCCTAAATAATCCGTAAGTCCTCAACCATCGCGCATCGCCGTTGACGCGTGAACGTCATCGGATTCGTCACACCTTCACCAGTCGGTGTGGCGATGCTGTAAGACAAGTAGCCTTCACCGCCGAGACCCAGCCCGGCCATGCAAGGTCCGTTCTTCACAAACAACGTTGTATCCATCACCCGACCCATCGTCGTAATCGTCCGCACATCGCGCGAGTGAATAATGCCGGTGTGGCCGTAGCCGTGTTCGAACTCTTTCGCCATCTCAATCGCGTGCATCGCGTTGCGAGCTCGAACGAATGGAACGAATGGCATCATCTGTTCTTCAGGAACGAACGGGTTCGATGTGTCTGTTTCGCCGTAGAGAATCTGAGTTCCCGGCGGAACCGAAACGCCAATTCGTCGAGCCAATTCAGCCGGATCCTGCCCGATGAGATCGCGGTTCAGAACATGATGCCCGCCCGGTTCTTTCGGCGGGCTGAACGCGATTGTTGTGAGGTGTTCAACCTGTGAACGCGACAGCAGGAAGCCGCCGTTGCGACCAACGGCCTGCATCAGCTGATCGAAAATCGATTCAACCGCGAAGACTTCCTTTTCCGCAATACACAGCAAGTTGTTATCGAACGCCGCACCTTTCACGATCGACGCAGCGGCGTTTTCAATGTCAGCGGTCTGATCGACAACGACCGGCGGGTTACCCGGCCCGGCAACCACGGCTCGCTTCTTCGCCCCCAAAGCAGCTCGCGCAACGGCGGGGCCGCCGGTAACGACCAGCATCCGAATGCCACGGTGATGGAAAATTTGTTCGGCTGTTTCGAGAGTTGGATTGCCGATAATCGTGCAAAGGTTCTTCAAACCCGTTGCTTGCTCGATGGCTCGATTGAACCGACGGACGCCTTCGCAGGCAATCTTCGCACCGCTTGGGTGAGGGTTACAGACTACCGTGTTCCCCGCCGACACCATGTTGATAATGTTGCCAGCCAGAGTCGGCAGCGAGTGAGTCACAGGAGTGATGGTTCCGATCACCCCGAACGGAGCGTATTCGGTGACCGTCAGACCGTGGTCGCCGCTCACGGAATCGGTCCGAAGGAATTCGATCCCCGGAACCAGCTTCACAATCTGCAGCTTCGCAATCTTGTGATCGAGCCGACCAATCTTCGTTTCTTCAAACTCCAACCGGCCAAGTTCTTCCGCCTGTGATTCGCAGATGTCGCGAACACACTGAATGGCCTTAGCTCGCGTCTCCATCGACGCCGCCTGAAGTTGTTCGAACCCAGCCTGAGCCGCAGCGACAGCTTCATCGACGGTTGAGCAAACGCCATCGTTCGTGTGAAACGACCGAGATCCCTTCTCGGTCGCGATGTGCGCGGAGTCAGTAAATCGGTTGCCCGAAGTCGCCCCGTGACTTTGTCCCTGCCCAAGCTGAGCCAGAACTTCCTCAACGACTTTTCGAACCGCTGTTTCCGTTGTCTGCATTATTCCTCGCCCCCGTAGGGTGGGCACTGCCCACCACCAATCTGTTTTCGCCTCAATCTCTGGTGGGCAATGCCCACCCTACTTGCCTCGTAGTCGCTCGTTTACCGACGCGTACAATCAACCAGTAGTGGACGAGGCCAAAGCCTGGCATTGATGTCCTAGAACCCCTGTTCCGCCGTCCGCATTCGATTACTCAACCAGTTCTCCAGACCACCTGCTGTTGGGAAGAACGTAAACATCCTCAGCAACAACAAGACCACAACACCCAAGCTGATTAGCTGAACGTCGATGATGTAGGCGACAACATTGAAGAACGCCGCCCCTTCGCAAATGGCCATACCGACAATCGTCTTGATTCGATAAATGCCAAACCAACCGTCGACCGAATCAGCCTTGCGACGAGCAATCATCATTGGCACAACCACAGACTGCACCAGCAGCAACGATCCAAGGACAACGCCCAGCCACGTCACAACACTCGCGTTCTCATAAACCTCGTTCGACACTCCCTTAATCACCAAGCCCAGCATCGCAAACACGACACAGCCCATCACAAGTGCGGCACAGATAATCTGAACCTGCCGCGCTTCCTTGGCAAAGCGTTCGCGAGAAGCGACCGTCCCCACATCTGTGTGATCGTAAGGATTGCTACTCATCGACTATCCTTCGATGAGAACACTTCGTTCGAACCAACATGCACCTGATCAATGATGCCCACGATGGCCGCATCGATCGGCAGTGTTTTCGTCTCCGGAGTGAACCGAGCGCTCGAACCCTGCACGCAGAGAACAATCTCGCCCTCCCCTGCTCCAATCGCATCGACGACAACGAAGCTTCGTCCGGTCGGCTGCAGATCGCTCTTATCTTTCTCGTTCACGCGCAATGGTTCGACGAGGAGCAGTTTGTGCCCCACCATCGTCTCGACTTTTTGTGTTGCGACCAGGCTGCCGGTCACGCGTGCCATGAACATAATTTAGGGACTAGGGGTTAGGATTCAGGGACTAGGGGTGACGGCTTCCACCGTCTCCACACAAACCACGTAGGGCCAGTTCCTACCGGCCGATCATCAACATGGCCGGTGGGAACCGGCCCTACAATTCACTTCAACAACGCCGCTGTTTGACGAGCGACAATCAATTCCTCATTCGTTGGTATGACCCAGGCTTGAACCTTGCTGCCGTCAGACGACAACGGGCTCTCACCACTCACTTGTTCATTCTTCGCCGAATCGAATTGCAATCCGGCCCATTCCATCCGCTCGCACACCGCCGCGCGGATGCGTTGACTGTTTTCTCCGATGCCGCCGGTGAAGACCACAACGTCTGCACCGCCGAGCAAACTCATGTAATTGCCGACGTATGAACGGATCGACGCTTCGAAGGTCTTCAGAGCCAAAATGGCTCGTTCGTTGCCCTCGTTTGCTGCTGTTTCAAGATCGCGGACATCACCGCTAATTCCGCTCAAGCCAAGCAACCCACTTTGGTTCGCCAGTTCGTCAAGAAGTGCCTCAAGCGATTTGCCAGTCGATTCCATTAACACTGGCAACGCGAACGCATCGAAGTCGCCAACACGGTTGTTGTTTGGCAAACCAGACTGAGGACTCATGCCCATGCTGGCGGCAACGGACCGCCCCGAATCAATCGCACACACCGACGAACTTCCGCCAAGGTGACATGAGATGATCTTCAAGTCGTCGCGTTTCAGAAGCTCAGCGGCCCTAGTCGCAATGAACCGATGACTGGCTCCATGGAAACCCCACCGCTGGACGTCGTGTTCTGTCTTCCATTCGTAAGGAACTGCATAGACGCGATGATGATCAGGAATCGTGTCGTGGAACCCGGTCTCGAAGGCGGCCACCATCGGCAGCTTCGGGAACGCTTCCAACAACCCACGCATCGCCTTCACGTAAATCGGATTGTGAGCCGGAGCCGCCTTCGCCAGCGACTCCATCTTCGCTAAGAGCGTTTCTTTGACCTGACGAACGCCGCCCATCGAACCAGCAAAAACCGCTTTGAACCCAATCGCACTGACCTCAGAGACAGATGCCAGACACCCCGTATCCACATCTGTCAAAGCGGTAAAGCACTTCTCAACCGCCGCCGCATGATCACCCACATGATCCTGCGAACGAACTTCAAACTTGCCAATCGAGATCACACACTCACTTTGCTCTCCACCAATTCGATCAATCCCACCCCGCGCAATTTGCGCCTCGGTGGTCATGTCGAACAAGCGAAACTTAAAGCTCGTCGAACCAAGATTTGCGACAAGTATTTTCATGCCATCTCAGTAAGCCGAAGACCAAAAGGCCTCAGGCTGGTCGTCGTTAAATTCCCGTCCGGCGAACCATCGTCGTAGCGGAACTCGTCAAGAGTTTCGGCCGTCGCAGATTGTTTGCCGAAAGTCTTGACGACTTCCGCTAAAAGAACCTGCCGTAGTTGGCCGCGACACCCTGCTTAAACAAACTGCTCAAGCAACGTCACGTCCGGCCGAGGAATCAAGTGCGCACTGATCAGCTCGCCACTTTGAGATGCGGACGTCGCACCCGCGTCGACTGCGGCTCGGACAGAACCAACATCGCCGCGGATGATTGTCGTTACCAACCCGCCACCGATTTGAACCTGCTTAACCAACTTCACGTTGGCAGCCTTCAGCATCGCATCTGATGCTTCAATTTGTGCGACGAGACCACGGGTCTCAATCATTCCAATTGCTTCGCTCATTTTAGGATCTCGGATCTAGGATCTAGGATTTCGTACTTAGGTCGCTCTCCGCTGGGGAAGAGGACCAGGGTGAGGGGGCTGGCCGGACGGAAACCCAAGACGAGTTCGCAACGCCGGACTCCTAGCCTCACGCGACGTCGATTTCTACTTCCCGCTTGATCGCGGCAGTACGCCAGCAATGTCTTCATGCGGGCGAGGAATGACCTGCACGCTGACAACTTCGCCCAGCTTACTGGCCGCACTCGCACCGGCATCGACGGCGGCTTTCACCGCAGCGACATCACCGACGACGAACGCTGTCACAAGCCCGCTGCCGACCTTGTCCCAACCGAGCATTTTGACGTTTGCCGCTTTCAACATGGAATCAACGGCTTCGAGCATGCACACGAAGCCCTTGGTTTCGATCATGCCGAGAGCTTCCATTGCTTTAGCCATGGTTTGGTTCTCCAAAGTAGGGTCCGCTATGCGGACCGATCATCTTGTAGGCCAGGCTATGCCTGACGGTGTGGTGTCAGTTGAATGTTGTAGGTCAGGCTTGGCTTCGGTGGATCGCGGTGGTCTGAAATGTAGCCTGCTCAGGCCCTGAGCAGGCAAGCTGCGCGGAATCGTCGCCTTGCGACGAGCCGACTGAGAGCCTCAGTCGGCTACATTTCTGACTGACTTTTATCGATAGCCAACCCACTACGCCCTATCCGTGACAAGCACAGTCTTTCGCCGTAACGATTTCGACCTTCGTCGCACCGTCCAGATTGACTGCATTGCCTTCGTCTGTATCTAAATGAACTTCCAGCTTGATGTTCTCTGCAGCTCGAACCACCAAATCTTCGAGCACCGTCGTGCATCCGTTCGATTCGATCCGAAGGTGCACTTTGTCTTTGTTCTGAACGCCGTAGTACGCAAGATCCGCAGGCCCCATATGCACATGCCGCATCGCCCGAATGACGCCCTGCTGCAAATCGACTGAACCTTTCGGCCCGACCAGAACACACCCTGGTGCACCGCTCACATCGCCGCTAATTCGAACCGGCAAATCGATGCCCAGCGAAATACCGTCTGTGAATGCGAGCTCCACCTGAGAGTCAGGTCGGCACGGCCCCAGAACGCGCACGTTTGGCAGCATTCGACGCCGTGGACCAACCACAGCAACTGTTTCTTTCGCCGCGTAGTAGCCGTCCTGATACAACCACTTGTCCGGCGTCAGCTGCGCGCCGGAACCAAAGAGCTGTTCAACATGCTCTTGCGTCAAATGCACGTGCCGAGCAGAAATATTGACGACCAGCGGACTGCGCCCGGCACACGTCGTCGGTTGATCGCCAACCGCCGAGTGCCGAGACAAGACCGTGCGAACGATCCGCTCTACTTCTGATCGTGACAAGTTATTTTGTGCAACTGACATCCGTCTGTTCCGTACTCCCTACACCGCTCGCCCGGAGTCGACGATCGTCAACTCGATACCATTTGCCTCTAACCGTTTCCGCCACTCATTCGAGATGCCCGCATCAACAACCATGCGATTCACTCGATCCAACGGACACAGCTTTGCCAGCGATGAGTGCCCAAGCTTTTGACTAGCGCAGACGACGATTGTTTCTTCAGCCGCCTCAATCATCTGACATTCGGTTTCCACCAGAAGCGCGTTGCTGTTGAACAGCCCGTCTTCAGTAATCCCGCCAACACTCATGATCAGCCGTCGCGCGTGGACGCTTTTCAGTGT
>JBGCDN010000888.1:0-18275 GCA_045105495.1 Planctomycetaceae bacterium | reverse complement strand
GCCCGCGTAGACGATCAACAACTGCGGAACACGACCTTGCATCGAGATCAGCAAGCACCGCTGCGAAGTCGTCGTGGTGATAGCGGCAAACGAGGTCAGCTCCTCGGAGCGCCTTGATGATACTTCTGGTGACTTTGCAGAGCACTTCGTCTCCGCCCATGTAGCCTTCTCGCTGGTTGATTTCCTGCATCTGATCAACATCGATAAGAAGCAGGGAAAGTGGTAGCTGATGGTCCTGCGCGTCCGCGATCATGATGTTGATAAGACGGTCGAATTCCCACCGGTTGGGCAAGCCGGTTAGTGAGTCGATTCGGCTGGCGGGCCTTGAGGCAGCCACCAGCTCGGCTTTGTTCGAAGAGTCATCTCGTTTGACGACTTGCAGTAGCCCGAGGGCAGAGGCGAGCCCCATGAGCCCACTGATTATCCAGAGCTGTGACAACTGCGGCTGTAACGACGGCGCAAGACCGACGGTTAGCAGGCAAAGGCTAGCCCAAGCTATCCCACCCAGCAGCGCAGCACGCTTCACGAGATCTGTTTTCACGTTTCACCCACCCAGTTCAAGACTCACCAGCCGCGCTTATTGCGCAAATGGTCTTTAAGTCCGCAGCCCGCTACGAAGGCTAGCCCTCAAGCACGAACTAGTGAAAAGCGTCTCAGACTTTTACCTACCCGCACGCGAGGGTTTTGCAGGCGGTGATGATTGTGCCACACAAGGCCGTGAACATCCCTAACCATCGTCGTGCTGAGTGATAAACTCGTAGCAACGAACGAGCCAACCCTGCGAAACCCAATTAACAGTTAGTCAGAGCTGGAATCTGGCTTGCGACGCCTTCCGCCCCGCGAACGTCTTCTTTGCCCCCCGCGCCCTGAACTGGAGGAACTGCCGGGCTTTGGTGACTTCTTCACGAGGTAAGAGATTGCCTCTTCCCAGGTTGGTACCTCACCGTAAGTGGCAACCGGGATACGTCCTTCTTTCTCTGAAGGCTTTGGCTGGTCTTCCGATGACGATTCCTGAGAAGGCTTTCTGCGTCGCCCGCGACGACGTCGCTTGCGACCGACCTTTTCTTCACTTCCTTCATCGTCATCGCCGTCGTCGTCGCTTTCACCGTCGACATCCCGCACAGCCTTGGCGCGTCTCGATGAGGCTTCGTCTTGCTCGGTTGGATCGTCACCGAAGACAATTTCATCGTCGCTAATTTCATCCGCGACTGATTCTGCCTCGACTGTATCAGATGACTTTTGTCGTTTACGACCACGGCGTCTGCGTCGACGACGTTTTGGTCGTTCCTGGTCTTCACCTTCTTCCGAAACGGTTTCGGTAGACGATTCTTCTACTTCCTTTGGTTCGACTGCTACAGGTTCGTCGTCTCCGAAAACGATATCGTCTTCAGAATCTGAATCGACGGCGGCTTCACCCGAGACCACTTCTTCTGTTTTCTTCGACCGACCTCGCCCACGTCGACGACGTCGGCGGCGACCACGTGGCTTCTCTTCGCCGTCTTCTGAGGATGTTTCCGTTACAGCTTCTTCCTCTGAGTCGTCTGTTTTTGCCTCAGACTTTTCTGCCGGACGCTTGCTATCGTCCCAGACCCATTCGTCAAGCTCTTCCCAGTACTCGCTATCGTTCTTCGATCCATCCGCTGTCGCGGTAGGCCTTTTGCTGCTCTTGGGCGATCTTGGTTTTGCAGCTTTGACCACAGCTACTTCAACTTCGACTTCATCCTCCTCGAGATCGTCGTCGTCTGATTCTTCATCGCCATCCTCGTCCTCATCTTCGGGGAACAGGATGTCGTCGTCGGAGAAGATGATGTCCTCATCTTCGAACTCGCTCTTACCACCGATCACTTCATCGTCTTCGAGGTCGTCGTCGTCATCTTCTTCGTCGTCGTCCTCGTTCAGACTGGCCACCGTCGCCGTGGAACGCACGTCTCTTCGACTTGGCGCTCGCGTGTCTTGCTCTTCGTCATCGAGGTCATCGTCTCCAAATACGATGTCATCAAGATCGTCGTCGTCCTCTTCATCATCAATCTCAGCGGCAACGACCTTGGTTGGAGCGTTTGAGTCTGATTTATCGTCGCCGTTTGAGTCGTCGTCTTCATACTCGTCGAACAGCAAATCGTCGGCACCGTCCTCTTCGCCTTTGAACTCGATGCCAAACATGCTCTCGGCCATGGATTCCCATGACTCGTTTTCGTCTGATTCGGCTGGCTTGGATTCTTCGTTGGCGGCCATCGTGCTTCCGATTGTCTCAGCGAACAGCAAGTCCGCCTAGTTTCAATAATGCTATTGGTACTTTGTAGTTCCGCAGAGGGTACCAACGACGCGGAATCGCGGCAATACGCTGAGGAAACACTCGATTGTGCAGGAGTTCCCGCCATGTTCGGACAAACGGAGGAGAGAACCTTCGCTTGTGAAACAGAGCAGTCCTACTTCTTGAGGGCAGAGAAAGCCTCTCGAATCGAAGCGATCACTTTGATTTCTCGTCTTCAGCTGCTTTTTTCTTGTCGCCCTCAGCCTCTTTCGTCTCAGAAGCGGCCTTCTCTGAGGATTCAGGCTTCTTCTTAGCCGCTTCAGGCTCGCCGGGTTCTGCAGCGGGCTCGGCTTTGTTCTCGTCCTTCGCCGGAACAGCCGCAGGTGCCTCGACTGGCTTATCGGCTGGTTTCGCTTCCGCCTTTGGGGCGGGAGGCTGTGTGGCAGCTCCTGCAGGAATCGCTGGGGCTGCAGGACTGTCTTCAGGCTTCTTTTCCTTCGCCTTGACCAAGTCCGCACGAGCCAAGCGGAGAGTTTCGAATGACTCCCCAGAGATCACGTAGTACCAGGCCCCAAGTCGATAGTTCAGCTCATCGACCTTCTTTTTCCCTTCAGCGATCTTGTCGTTGTAGGTTTTGAGCTCAGCTTCATAGTCCTTGAGTTGCTTCTCGTAGTCTCGCTGAGCCGTGTCCCATTCGCCTTGAAGTCGCTTTTGCTTGTCCTCTGCGCTCTCAGGCTTCGGCTTATCCTGTTCCTTGGAATCGTCGCCTGCCTTCTCTTTACTGGGCTCCTGCTCAGACGTTTCGCCTTGCTTCGCTTCTTGTTCTTCTTGCTCAATTAAGCCACAGCCTGCATCAGCTTCTTCCTTGTCGTCTTCACCAGGCTCGGCATTCTCATCCTGCTTCTCGACTTCAGCGGGATCAATCAAGCCTTCCGGCTTGGTCGGCTTTGCCGGTTCAGTTGGTTTCTCGCCCAGGTAGTTCTCGTCAAACGCAACGCTAACAAACAGATAACGGTTGTTTGCATTGTTCATCGACGCATCGTTCTTGCTTTCGCCGTCGTCCTTCTTCGCATCTTCACCGATTTCAATTTCGTCAAGCGAACCACCAAACAGCTCGCCAAAGTTCAACGTGTAGACAAGACCATCTTCAGTTGCCGCAATCACGTTCCCTTCGTTGGCAAGAAGCCTGGCCGGCTTGTCTTCTCCGCCCGGCGAGATGAAGAACCCTTTGCTCTGCAGTTCAATTTGGATCTGCTGAAGTTGCATCTGACTCTTGACGTACTTCATATCAACCGTCAGATCAGCGTTAAGACCTTTTGGCTTTGGCCTGACGCCAACAATGGTCAGCTCATCAAGAGCATCGACTAAGCTGTCGACTTCTGTGGTCTTCAGTTCTTCGGTCTCTTCCTTCAGTCCTTCGAGCGTCCAATCACTTGTTGAAGTCTCTCGTTTCAGAACGCTGAGTTCCTGATCGGTCAAGTTCCCCCGCTGTTCGTCAATCGAGTACTTGTTGACGGACACTTCTCGTAGATCACTCTTGTTGATCTTCAGAAGGTCTGTCTCAATCCAGTCACTGAATTTGGTTGAGAGTTCGACGTTTAGCTCAGCAAGGTAAACCTCGTTTTGCTTCGGAATCCTCACGTAGAAGAGGTTCCCTTCGTCTTCGACCTTCTTGCCAATGATGTAGTCCGCAAGAACCTCGTCGCCCTTCTTCAGAGTGATCCGTTTGCCGCGACCGTCGAAGTCGCCTTCCTTCACCAGCGGATCCAGCACGCCAAACTCTTTGTGTTCGTTTTGCCGAGTTCCCTTTTGAGCACCTCGCTTGATGCCAATGATGGAGTTCGCAGTCTTATTGAGCTGTTCTCGAGCGTCGGCTGGATAGTCATTGTGTGTTGGGATGACCCACTGGCCAGATTCCTGTCGCGCGACGGCGAACTGTCGGATTGTTGCCGTATCTTCGTTGAACGCGACAACTCTTAGAGAATCGGCTTCGCTTGGGTTGAGGAAGTCCGGATAGAATTCCTTGCCGACATTGTCGAAACCATCGACGCGATCGGGTGCGGTGGCCCAGCCATAAACGCCGGCGATGACAACGGACGCCACGGCGACACCAGCGTAAGCAAGAGTTCGTGCGCTTTCAGACATGGTGATGCGTTCTGATTGAAGTTGGTTAAGTAGATTAAGGGAACCGAAGTAAGCGGTACGCTACTTAGATGATCGAAGTCGTGACGGAGCAATCGTTTGTCGTTCACGCGTCAGGCGGATGCCGAGCACCAGCAATCCGATTGCGATCGGCAGCAATGCCGGGATGAAGATGGCGAGCAAACGATAGCGAGTCTCAATCTCCCTAATTGACCGCTGGCTCTTCGCGCGGCTTTGTTCGATCTTCTTCTGCTTTTCGAGTTCCAGGTTTTGCGATTCAACGTCCAGTCGACGTTGCTGATTCGCTCGTGCCTGTTCAACCTGAATGGATTTGGCGCGAGTGTCGAGGCTGTCGTCTTTTTCAATTTCCTCGATCCGAGCCATGAGAGTCTTCTTTCGCTCGGCCAGCTCTTCTTCCATCTGTTCTTCTGCTTCTTCTTCGTCCTCAGCCCGTTGGGTAAGGAATTGATCTTTCTCTTTCTCAATCGTTTGCAAGCTGCGATGGGCTTCCCGACGTTTTCGAAGGTCTGTGAACGATTCTTCGCCAGCGAGGATGTCCACAGCGTTCAGGACAAAGGTGACGTTGTCGAACTTTACCGGCATATTTTGTTGGTTCCATTCGTCGAAGAATAGATCCGTAATCATGTCGATATCTGCTGCGAAGACACAGTTCAGGCCCGATTCTGACGTGACATGTGCTGCCAGAACGTGGGCATATTCGTCACGGAACGGGCCGTAAGTTTCAACGCCCTTCGGCCTCGCGATTGCCGACATCTGGAATGGGTTGAAGGAGTCTTCCATGTACTCTTCCCATTCCAATGAGCCAGAGTTCGGCCCCGTGACCAGCAGCTTTTTGAACTCTGTGTCAGTCCGTTTCCGTACTTCCTGAATGACACCCGGAAAGAGTGCGACTACTTCCTGAAGCCCACTGGTGATCTCGCTATCCTGGTTGAATGCGACCGGGTTGCCATTCGACTTGGTGACGAACACGATCTGCTTTGGTACCAACGCGAACTCCGGATGTGGATTCGATTCGTCAAAGACAGACTTACCGTTGTCCCAGCTAATACCAAGCAATCGCTGGATCGCAGTTAGTTTGCCTGCTTCAGCTTTTGGAGGAGCGGGTTGTCTTTGCATTCCCATCATGCCACCCCCGCCCGGACTCGGCTTGGGTAGCCGTGGTGCCATGGCGATTCCAAATTGGTTTCGGAAGATCATGGGACAGGGGTCATCAAAGATCAGTGTTGGGCCACCGGCCTTCACGTAGTTGACCAGGTTTGTCATCTCAGACTGAGTCAACGATGACGGCATGACGGCCAGTAGCACGTTGAACCGGCCTGTCTCAATTTCGGAAGTTGGCGAGACGTCAACGATTTCATACTGCTTGCGAAGTTCGGTAACGATCTTCCACTCATTTCCTTCTGAGAGGATGTTCGCATCTGTCTTCAGGATGCCAACTTTCAGCCGTTCTTCCTGAGCGACTGTTTGAATAGAACGTGTCAGCTCGTACTCAATCGGCAATCCTTTTCCGAAGAACGGAATGACGTTCTCGCGGTTACTGCCGTTTTCAGCTTCGCAACGCACCACCGCACCGAGGAAGATCTGTTCTTCGCTCATGCGACCAGCACGGTCGGACATGATGACGCGTGGTTCAATGCCGAGATCCTGCGCGGCTTCGGCTTCTTTGCTAAACCTTGTAACGACTTCGCGACTGTAACGAACTTTCGATCCACCAACGCGATCGTATTGCTTTAGCAAGCCGTCCAGTTGCTTCTGAGTATTGACGTACTCGCGGGGAATGTCTGGGCTTACGTACGCTTCAATCGTGACCGCTGGCCCAAGCTTCTTAAGAACCTGCTCTGTCGCTGGAGTCAGCGTGTAGAGCTTTTCTGCAGTTCTATCGATACTGAATGCCGCACTACTCGCAAGGTAGCACACACTGACCAGACTGACTGCAAGGCAAACAGCTCGCAGCGCGAACTGTGTTCCCATGTCCGTTTTCTGAGAACTGCTCCAGTGTCGTTTCGAGATAACGATGTAATTCAGATAGAGCATGAACACGGTAAGCACGAGGAAGAACAGAACACCGCTTAGCGGAATCAGCCCCAACCCGAAGTCACGCATCTGTTCGTGGAAACCAAGGGCTTCCACATTCTTCGCGATGCTCGTCGCACCAGCAAATTCCAGAACCGCGCTCAGGACTTGCCCGAAGTAGACGAGACACAAACACAACATCACGCCGAGAACGAACGCGACGGTGGTGTTTGAAGTTAATGAAGACGCCAGCATACCGGCGGCAATCAGCGCGGCCCCCATCGCCCAGTAGCCGATATATGTCGTCAGAAGTACGCCGTAGTCCGGATTACCGAGGAACTCCAGTACGGCAACCTGAACTACCGCGAACAGGAGTGTCACCGTGTAGACAGCGAGTACCGATAGGTATTTCCCAATTAGGATCTCAAAGTCACTGGCGGGAAGTGTGAACAGCAATTCGTCTGTGCCGAGCTTCTTCTCGTCAGACCACACTGTCATTGTGATCGCGGGAATAATGAACAACAGAAGTTCGGGGAAATATTGCGTCAGCTGATCAAGGCTTGGCTGGTTCGCAACGAAGAACCTTGGCGAGAACGCCAGCCAGCCCGCTGCAATCACAAACGCAACAATAAACAGGTACCCAAGGACGCTGGTGAAGAAGCTGGATAAATTCCGCTTAAATACCGCACCAATGACGTTGAATCGCATGGTCTATGTCTCACTCTTAAAGAGTTTTGTCTGAAGCCTGAAAGTCTGAACGCGAACGACGCTATGCAGTAGCTGTTGCACCACCAATTGTGAGCTCGCGGAATCGAGATTCCATTGCGGTGTCGGTGTCGCCGAGTTCATCGACAGACCCATCGAACACCAACCGACCTTCGTTAATCATCACGACTCGCTTACACACGGCTTTCACTTCGGAAAGGATGTGAGTCGATAGCAAAATGGTTTTCGTTTCGCCAAGTCGCTGAATCAGCTTTCGAACACCATCTACCTGGTTTGGATCCAGACCGCTGGTTGGTTCGTCGAGAATCAGGACCTTCGGATCGTGAAGCAAGGCTTGAGCCATGCCAACTCGCTGCCGAAAACCACGTGAGAGCTTGCTGATCGGCTTATTCCACACTTCACCAAGCGAACACTGCTCCGCAACATAGTCCAACCGATCACGCATCTGAGCACCGCGAATTCCGCGGGCGGCACCAAAGTAGGAAAGCAAACTACGCGGCGTCATCTCAACATAAAGCGGACCGTTTTCAGGCAGGTAGCCCACAAGGCGAGACGCTTTGATCCGATCGGTGCTAACATCAAAGCCGCCGATCTTTGCCGTCCCGGCACTCGATGCCAGATAGCCTGTCAACATCTTCATCGTGGTCGATTTCCCAGCACCGTTCGGCCCAAGAAATGCGCAGACCTGGCTGCTGGGCACTGAGAACGTTACGTCCTCGCAGGCTCGAAAATCGCCATAGAACTTGGACAACTTGTCCGCTTCGATCATCACGGATTCAGTCATTCGCTGTTTCTCGCTGCGATAGGGTTGTCGATAGAACTTGAGTTGGAACGATCGCGTCCGAAACTGGTCGCTGGGTGGGAAGCGTGTTCAATCCTGACAACGCCAGTTGCCGAGACCTCTGTTTTCCTGAGTCTTTTTTTTGACTTTTAGTGACACGCCTTGCGACATGCCTCAGAGGTGGACGCGAAACGATTCTTCACGAACGACACACGTCGAACTGACTGTTTGCGACGGATAAAACCATCACGAAAAGCCAGCTTTCCATCAGTTTTATGTGCCGTTTCGGTAATGTCCAGCGTCAGCCGGAACAAAAACACCTATCGAGCGTTGGCGACCGTAGAATCAACTGCTGAACATCGAAAACGGCTTTTCAGGCCCGATGAGACCACGACCTTTGGTCAAGCAGATTGCCGAGCTTCGATCGTGGCTAATGAACTTGCAACAGTCGATTTCGCCTGTTGTGCCTTCATGATTGTTTCGCCGAACACCTCGGCTCGAGGCAGACCGGGAAGCGTCAGCAGTGTTTCGCCGGACTCCGAGAGTAGTTCCAGGTCCGCGGCGTCGAAAAATGCCTGACCATTCTTCTCGTCCGTTTGATAGCCGGCCACGTCTTTCAAAGCGACGGTTTGACCGCGACGCTTGCCAACGACGGACCAGATCTCGACAGAGTTGTTTGTCAGGACGTACTTATTTCCCGTCGCCTTCGACAGGCCATACAGCAGTAGGCCAATTGGTGCGGTCGGCAGGCAGAACAGCAAGCGTGAAAGCTTGGGCCCGAAAACCGGAATGGGAATTGAATCGTAGAGACTTCCCAAAAGCTTCCCGATGCCACCCGAACAGATCGACGGGAACACGGTCATGATTTGGTTTTCGCCGGTGCTGACACCTGAAATGGCTTGTGGTCGGTTCGACATCCTGAGAATTCGCTCATCAAAGGCCGGGCGGGTTTCGGGCAGAATATCAGAGGATTGATTCGGTTTCCAACTGCCGAGCCGCGAGACTCAGAGGGTTTCCCGCCTGTGAGACTCGTCTTCACCTACATCCGCTCCTCAATTCGCCGTAGAGCCTCTAGTCCTCCCATTGGAATCGATATGCCATCAGCAGGAACTTCGATATCCCGAGGGTTGATGCGAATCAGTGTCCCCAAACGTCGCTCACATTCGTAGCGGACCGTTGGAACGCCGGTTCCTGCTCCAATCTCGATCACGGCCAACTTCTTTGAACGGACCGATTCCAGCCACGTCTCGTATCTCTGCTGTTGCAGGCTGCAGCGATCTTCCGCCCAATTCATATCACCAAACATCAGTACATTCGGTCGAGCCAACCCGCCACAGCCCTCGCAAGTCGGCAATTCACTGGTCGCCCGCACTGCGTCCATATCGACTTCAATCTGAAGTTCAGTCGAGGGCCAGATTCGATGAGAACAGGGAACCGTGCATTGCAGGTGCGTCAACGCCCCATGGCATTCGATGACTTGCACTTCATCGAACCCGCTGCGTTGAAAGTGGCCATCTACGTTGCTGGTGAAGACGAATCCGCCTTCCGATCGCGACTCCATCAGCCTACGTAGAATTTGGAATCCATCGTGTGGCTTCGTATCACGATAGAGATTTAGGCGGTGACCAAAGAAGCCCCACGCCATTTCGGGATCGCGTTTGAACCAAACAGGGTTCGATATCTCCGCGAACCGCTTACCCTTGAATGGCGGGTACGCGTTCCAAAAACCCTTGTCGCCTCGAAAGTCGGGCAGGCCGGAATCCACTCCCATTCCGGCACCAGCGCCGATGAGAATGGCATCGGCTTGGTCAATTGCTTCCGCTGCAGCATCGAGCTGTTGTTCAACTTCCGCTGTCACGACACAGCTGCTTTCAGTTGTTGAACAATCGCATCCGTATCGTTATCGACAACAACTGGTCGATTGCCGAACTGTGTGTCTGTATCGCCAGAGTGATACCGAACGGTCGCATCCGGATCCTTCAGCTGATGTCCGGTCAACACACATGCCACGCGATCAGACGCCGCGATCACACCCTCTGCTCGTAACGCCTTGGCTCCGGCTACACTTGCACCGCTGGCTGGCTCACAGCCAAACCCCGATGCTCCGATTGCCGCTTTTGCGTCGAGAATTTGTTCGTCCGAAACCTCTCGTACAACGCCATCGCAAACAGCCAAAGCCCGCAGAGCTTTTGGTAGGTTTACAGGGCAGTTGATCTCGATCGCCGACGCGACAGTGTCCGCTCGACGACCTTCAGCGGTCATCACTGAGTAGAACTGATCGATAGCTGTCTGGTCTGGCTTGCCCTCGTTCCAAACCAAACCGTCTTCATCACGCAAACGACGCAACGTGTTCGCCCCGGCTGCGTTGATAATCGCGAGCCGAGGAATGCGATCAATCAGCCCAAGTTCCTTCAGCTCCAGAAACGCCTTTCCGAACGCACTGCTATTACCCAGGTTGCCGCCCGGTACAACAATCCAATCAGGCACTTCCCAGTTCAAACCTTCCAGTACTCGGTACATGATGGTCTTCTGGCCTTCGAGGCGAAACGGATTCACGCTGTTGCAGAGATAGATGTTCTCTCTCTCACAGACTTCTCGAACCCGCCGCAGGGCGTCATCAAAGTCGCCTCGAACCTGCAGCGTCATCGCGCCGTAGTCGAGAGCCTGTGACAGTTTTCCCATCGCGATCTTGCCACTGCCAACAAATACCACACAGCGAAACAGACGCGTCACAGCCGCATACATCGCCAACGACGCGCTGGTGTTTCCCGTTGAGGCACACGCGGCAAACTTAGCTCCGACAATACGAGCGTGCGTCGATGCGGCTGCCATGCCGTTATCTTTGAAGCTGCCAGACGGGTTCATCCCTTCGTACTGGAGAAACAAAGAACCGGCATCGAAGCCCGCGTAGTCGGCCACGTGATCGTTCTGTTGCAGACGAGTCTGGCCTTCTCCAACGGTGACATACTGATCTTCTTTTGCGAAAGGCAGGAGACTCCGGAATCGCCAAACACCGCTGTAGTCCAGTGGGTTGCGGCGGTTCGCCCAGCGTTGTTCAAACTCCGACAGCGAACTCGGAACCGGAAGCTTGTCCCATTCATATCGGATATCAAGCAGCGATCCGCAGGACGAACATGCGACCAACGTCTCATCGACACCGAAGGTCTGGCCGCAATCCGGGGAAATACATTGCTGTCGAACAAATTCAGTCATAACACACGCGAAGATCAGAAACGGTGAACGGGCGGAGTATCGGTGCTTGCCGGCAGGCTCGCAAGAAGAGCTTCGCTACCGGTTTGCGATTGACGGTTTTCATGAGTTGCCCGAGACTCCATCCTCATGAGCCGCCTCAAAGTTCGCCAAACGCTGGAATACCTGCTGTTCCGGTTTATCGTCTGCGTCGTCCGAGCACTCCCACTGCGCGCGTCGGTTTGGCTGGCAAAGGGGCTTGGCGGGATGGTGTTTCATGTCCTGCCACGCAAGCTCACGCGCCACGCTATTGCTGGCGAAAACATACGCACTGCATTCGGCGACGACTTGCCGGACACCGAAGTCGACCGCATCATCCACCAAATGTGGGTGCATCTATTTCGAGTCATCATTGAGATCGCCCAACTCCCCAACAAAATCCGGCTCTACAATTGCGCGGATGTTATTCGGTTTTACAACCGTGAACTCAGCGTGCAGGCGTTGTCTCAGAGTCGTCCCGTCATTTTCCTAAGCGGCCATTTTGGAAACTGGGAACTAGCCAACACAACGTTTGGCTGCTTCGGCTACCCGACTGGCGTTGTCGCACGCGACCTCGACAACCCGTGGCTGCATCGCTGGTTCGAACGCTTCCGTCAACACACCGGCCATCGCCTGATCTCAAAGAAAGGTGGTAGTGATTTGATGATCGAGTTTTTGGACGCGGGAGGAACGCTGGGATTGCTGGGCGATCAGGATGCCGGTCGCCGAGGCCTCTTCGTCGACTTCTTTGGGAAGCCAGCTTCAACGTTCAAATCGATCGCTCTTCTTGCCAGACAGTACGACGCGATCATTGCTGTCGCCTACGCTCGCAGACTGCCAGACGATTTCAAGAACGCTCGCTGGACACAATTCGAACTCGGCTGCGAAGCGGTACTCGACCCACGTGACTACGGCATGGATATCGAACAGATGACCCAGGACTACACGACCGCCTTGGAGAACGCTGTTCGAAAAGCCCCCGAACAGTACTTCTGGGTCCACCGCCGCTGGAAATCAATCCCCGGCCAGAAGCGCAACAAGCGTTCCGCTTGACCGGGTGCGGCTGCGGCGTTGGGATGGTGGTTGGCGGGGAGGTTCTCGCCGCGAGTTCGGTTTGCGAGCGAGGGAATTCGAGGAGTGAATCGAATGACTCACTTTTCGTCATTCAGGGTCGAACCCATTTAGTCGGACGAACTCGTCACGCCAGTAGTATTTATCCAGTAAGCCCTCGGTAGGGCGATCCAAAAGCTTGTTCGCGACGTAGATCGCTTCGATGGTGGCGAGGCCACCGTGAGGATCGTCGAACACTTTCGACTTTCGTGGATACGCCGTTTCCGTTTCGGGGAGGCTGCGAATTGGGATCTCGTTGAACACGTTTTCCATCTTGCCGGCTAGCTTCCAGGTTCCATCGAGAACCAGAAGTCCGCGATGACCATCGTCGGCCGCATTCAAGACGGGTCCGCCAAAACCCAAACGAACAAAGTTGTTCAGTGGCTCATCACCGGGTTCGGGGAAGGTCCAGAACACAAAGTCTCCGCGACTGCGGAGTGGTTCAACAGTGCATTTACTTCGCCGTTCGCGTGGGTGCACCACGATGATTGTCGGCGGGTAAGAAAGTTCTGACACGCTGCCTACGCCTCTGACTTGATCTTCTCGATATCCGCCTCAAGGCCCTGAATCTCGCCCTCGAGTCGAGGAATATCTGCGGGATCATCCGGTTGATTTCTTGCAGCTTTCAAGAGTCCCTGCAACTTTTGGATCTTGTTGCGTGCGGTCTCAATCTGCTTTTTCTGCTTTTTGTTGAGTCCCATAGTTGTCCAACACCAGCGATTAGAACCAGCGGCAATCGGCCGCATATCGTTGAGAGCGCTTCGGATCGTTCGACAACGTCGTGACAATCGAGTCGAAATACTCACGGATTCACGGCCGGGTTTTCAAATCCAGCGCCGTGCTGCGATAACGTAGCAACCTGTCCGTTCCGTTTCACGTGCATCCGATGATCAGCGAACTCAAGAATACAATCCGCGACGCAGTCGCAGACGAGACCCTGCACCTGGTCACGCTAAGCCGACCGCGTTCAAAGAGTGAAAACGCCCCTTCGAAAATTACACTGCGACCAGTCTCAGTCCGCGACAACGTTTGCTACCAAGCCTCAAAACGCATCGGCGCGCAGGAGTTTCACGAGAATCTCGAGCCGCAGCAGTTGGAATCCAAGCTGGTGGACTGGATTACCGCCGACTTCGATCAGGTTAACGTGTTCACATCTGACGCTGATTTAGAGTTCCGGCGCAAAGGAAAGAACGAACGAGTGCGGCGGTCAAAGCCGACACACAAGGCCGCACGAACACAGCAACACAACAAACAACGTCAATACATCATTCCCGATGGCAAGCCATGCGCGTTTCTTATTGCTACGGGCGTCATGGCAGAATCGGGAAAGGTTCGAAGCTCGAAGCAGAAGAAGTTCCGTCAGATCAATCGCTACCTCGACATCGTCAGCGACATCGTAAAACACCTGCCGGAAGATCGGACCGTTCGCATCGTCGACTTTGGCTGCGGTCGTAGTTACCTGACGTTTGCGTTGTACCACCTGTTCGCCAACGTGTTGAATCGTGATGCTCACATCGTGGGTCTGGATTTGAAGGCCAGCGTCATCGCAGATTGCCAAAGACTTTCCGAAGAACTTAACTGCACCGGTTTGTCGTTCCAGCAAGGCGACATCGCCAATCACGAAACCAGCGAACCAGTCGATCTGTGCGTTTCGCTTCATGCGTGCAACACAGCCACCGACGAAGCTATTGCAAAAGCAGTTGGCTGGCAGTCGAAGGTAATTCTGGCGGTACCCTGTTGTCATCACGAACTTGCGGGGCAGCTGGATAACGCCGATCAAGCCCCACTGCTCAAACACGGCATTCTTCGCGAACGCTTCGCCGCACTTGCAACCGACTCTCTTCGAGCGAGGGCGCTGGATGCACTGGGGTATAAGGCTCAGGTCCTGGAGTTTGTCGATACAGAACACACACCGAAGAACCTGATGATACGGGCGATCCAACGGCAGAGAGACGCCGATGCATCAACGGCGTTGGAAGAATACCAACGCTTTAGAAAGTCGCTCGGCATTCAGCAGTTTCATTTAGAAACGGTCACAGGCTTATCCGGATCGTGATAGCCCGGTATCGATTCAACCCGCGCGCCTCGTCCATCCCAGAGAAGCTGTAACTGAGCCAGGGACCAGACTTCTAACCCGTTTGCCGGGTCCGCTACGCGAACGGTTTGATCGTCGATTTCAAGCAGCACGACTGCATGTTTGACTCCAACAATCCAGCCCCATTCGTCTCTAAGTCGCGGATGTGCTTTCGCCGTCTCTTCGGTTAGTTCGCACGAAATGATCTGCGGGTCGCGATGCTGCCGAAGCTGTTTCAATGTTTCGTCAAAGAGTGCTGGACGTAGTCCTCTGGATTTCAACTTAACTGCTAAACCGTGGTAGAGCCCAAGCCAGTTCGTGCCGTGTTCGCGAGTAAAACAGAGCCGAGCCATGCGCTTTTCTGACGCAGTAACTCCATGCGATTGAAGCAATGTGGCCGACGCCGCAGCCATGCAACTGGAACGGGTCGTCTGCAAACACGCCCCGTTCACCCATTTGTCACCGCATTCCGGGGGAGAACCAAGGAGAGGCCAGAACAGGCCGACGCCCCCGGCTGCCAACATGGCTATAGCTGTGGCCGCTTGACGGTATCTGAACTCCCGCAACCGACCGCACGCGATGCCCGACAAGATCGCGGCCCCAACGGGAAAAAAGTTCCCCAGCAGAATGACATTGGAATACGGGATAATCGCTGTGAGGACAGCGTTGTCCCACAGAAAAACGATATAGGCCACTATCAGCAGCACAACCAGCTTGGCAACAAGCAGCCCAAGCCTTTGCGATCGATGTTGGGTCGCCTTCAACCCAACGATCCACAGCAAGCTGCAGATCGACAACATGATCATCGCGCCTGAGTAAATATCAGCCATGGAGTCTCAGGGCATACGACGACAAAGAAATGATTGGCTCACCCCGGTACACAATGACAAGAGTTAGAACCTTCGCCATTGCGCACCTTCGTGAGTTTCGATCCATCCCAACGGCATCCCCTGGAGTGTGCCTGAGAAACGCACAACCGGCCTCAGCACCCCGACAAACACCATCCCAACACACCCACCGGCATCCGATGCAACGGAACGTTGCCTAGATGAACTTGGTTTTGCCGGGGATTGCGATTTCGACTTCGGGGGCTTCGCCGAATTCGTACTTTGGCGGTGTGAGATCGAGCTTCGACTCCATGCACTGTTCCCACTTGAGCTTCTTGCCGGTGTAGGCAGCCATGCGACCTGAGATGGCCATCATGGTGCTGTAGGACATGTATTCGCCATTGTTAATGGTCTTGCCTTCTCGAATCGCTTTGAACAACTCATTGTGCTCGACCTGATACATATTTTCCTTCTTGCCGTCGTACTTCCAAATTGTGTTGCCCTTAAGATCCACAATCTTGGTACGTCCGCTGTTGATGTGAACGGTTCCTTTGGTTCCGAAAATTCGGTCGCTCACTTCGCCAGAACTGTTTGGCCAATGACGACAGCTGGAAAACGCCTTCACGCCGTTCTCGTATTCGTAGACAACATTAAAGTGGTCGTAGATGTTGCCGTACTTTTCGTCTGTTCGTACCTGCCGACCACCACTGGCCCGGACGGTTACTGGCGGCTTGTCGTGCATAGCCCACTGCATCTTGTCCAAACTGTGAACATGCTGCTCTGTGTTAAAGTCGCCTGAGAGCCACGTGTAGTAGTACCAGTTGCGAATTTGGTACTCCATGTCGCTCTTACACTGTTCGCGAGTCTTGCGTGGGTCCCAAACTCCACCGGTGTTGTAGGTGCATTCCATTGCGGTTATGTCGCCGACCATGCCGTCGTGCAGTTTTTCAAACGTCGCACGAATGACAGGGTCGTAGCGCCAGCAGAGGCCTGAGACGAGACAGAGATTCTTCTCCTTCGCCATCTTGGTTGTTTCAAGAACCGATCGAACACCAACCGGATCGACGGCAACCGGCTTCTCGCAGAACACATGCTTGCCAGCCTCAATAGCGGCCCGGAGGTGGCGTGGTCGGAAGTGTGGGGTCGAAGTCAGGATGACAACGTCAGAGAGGTCGATGACTTTCTTGTAAGCATCAAGTCCGGCGAACTGTTTCTCGCTGGGAACTTCAACTCGGTTCCCAATACCGATGCTGCTATCCGGATCAACTTGTGCTTCAAGCATTTTCACGGCGTCGGCAGCGCGGTCCGCAAAGGCGTCTGCTACCGCAACCAGTTTCGCGTACGGTTCTGCCGTCAACGCCTGGCTTGCCGCGCCACGTCCTCGACCACCCGCGCCGATCAGGCCAACTTTCACTTCGTCTGAACCAGCTGCTCGAGCCCCAGACGCCAGCGCGGCGGATGGCCAAACAGCGGCTGATGCAGCAGCACCAGCCTTAATGAAATCACGACGGGACTGAGAGTTGTTCGACATGAGCGGGATCCCTCTGAGGAATAGTAATGGTGGGACCGCCCATGATAGCGACGAAACCCCACCAGTCGGAACCGAAGAACTGAACGAGACTGCTATGCGACTGCGCAAGCGCTCAATCTGGCGTACAAAACCCGCCGGAATGGCTGACGAGACGCGGTCTTAGCCATCAGAAGCTCGCTGAATCTCAGCTTACTAACGAATGGCTCGTTGCTGGGCGGGAGACTGCAACGGGTTTGTGGTGGCTGCTGACAGGGCGAAGGCCTGGTCTATTAGTTCGCCAAGAACCATCGCTTGTTGCCCAGTGTCCAAGCCTGCGAAGACGGTGTTGTGCACTTCGAGGGCTTCCGTAATTTTGGCCTGCCATCCAAGAGCTGGAAGGGAAACTGCGTTCTCTGGGGCAACGATTTGGTTCATGGGCTGGAGTGTGAACGATGCTCCCGACCGCGTTAGCTGAATCCGTGCGAATCCAACGATGACGCCTTCAGAAACAGTTGTGCTGCTAGACGAGAACTGCGCGGTGAGAGGAACGTAGGTGGGTTCGCTGGTTCCGTCTGGGATGAGATTCGCGTCGGGCCACGCTGATTCGATATCGGCGAGAACCTGACCAACGAACGCCGGGAATGTCTCGGTGATTCGGAGAACGTTCGCGACAACCGAGTTGTCCGCTGGGTCTGTGAGTTCGCCGTTGCTGGGGTCGAGTGTGTAGGTGGTATCCGTCGTCAGTCCTTGCCAGTCTGCCAGCTGAATTGCGACAGGCGCCAAACCAATCAGTGCAGGTGTCAGAGTTCGGTTGGCTACCCCAACAGAACGAGCTGGCACCGCGCTCGCAATTGCAGTCGCTCTGACCAGCACACCGTCTCGACGCACTGAGTAATCGGCGTCTGCCGGTTCGGCTCGCATCCAACCGGCGCGGCCGAGTAGCAGTGGCAAACCGCCACCACGTGAGCTGACTTCTGGAACTTCATCCAGACCATCCGGGTTGTGCGTTCGTCGCATACGAAGAAGGAACGATGATGGAGTGGCGGCCGTGGGAGTGAAGTCGGTCCTGGAGTAGTCCGGAGATTCTGTATGCGCCGTGGCGGCAGAGTTGTAGTTCCCGACGACCATGTCGCCGTGCGTTTCGTTGTCTTCATTCAGTTCGAAAGCGTCAGGGCGAAAGATGAATGACGAGCGGTTATCCAGATCTTCAGTCAGTGTGGTGTTGGCCGGGCCGATCGTGGTTTGTCGGAACCCATTCCCCTGTATGAGCGAACTGTCGATGCCGGCACCGATGGTTGTGTTGTTGGCGGACAGATCGAAGTCGTCATCGAAGTTTAGTCGCAGCATCTCGCGAGCGTTCATGCGGCGGACTTCTTCAGAATTGGCGTCGTAGTCGTCCAGTCCCTGACCACGCAATCCTTCCAGTGCGGCCGAGTTCACTCCAGTTTGCATTTGCCGCCGGGCGAGCAGTACGAATCCGAAATCCAGAGTCAGAGCCATCACACCAAGCAGCATGACGATGATGAAGAACATCAGAATTAACGATTGACCGCGACGATTCGGCGAAGCTGATGCGTGGCGATCTCGTCTGA
>JBGCDN010000887.1:0-2518 GCA_045105495.1 Planctomycetaceae bacterium | reverse complement strand
CCTGAATCGGTCAGAACCCCGACTCTGTCAGCTTGCCGAACTGACTGTCAGGCAATTGGCCGCGGTTCGACCTACCGGCAGGAAATGCCGCAAGCAACCGCCCGAAACGGCGGGCCTTGCGCGGGAGGCTTTCTTCAAGTCGAATGGATGGATGAACGGCGGATGTGTCTTCCTGAGCCATCGTTTGGATAGCTGGCCAGCGGGAAGACGAGGATTTGGCTCGCCTTGTTTCCGGTCAGCACACACTCCTTCAAAAGTCTCGTCTGCGGCGGTACCATCAAAACCAATCTAGCTCACTGATTGGAACCTTGGCATGCGTCTCTTCTTATCTGCAATCGTTACCGTTTCGGTTTTGGCCACCTCGGCTGTTGCACAAACGAAATCGGACGAAGTCAAAACCGATTCCTCTGCAAAACAGAAGAAGAGTGAATGGATCCAGCTGTTCAACGGCAAAGACCTAACCGGTTGGACTCCCAAGATTCGCTACCACAAGCTTGGGGAGAACTTCGGCAACACATTTCGTGTTGAAGATGGTGTCTTGAAGGTCAGCTACGACCAATACGACGGCAAGTTCAAGAAACAGTTTGGACATCTCTTCTACAAGAACAAGTTCTCGCACTACATTCTGCGAACCGAGTACCGTTTCGTCGGAAAGCAAATTGCTGATGGCCCTCCCTGGGCACGCCGAAACAGTGGCTTCATGCTGCACGGTGAAGACCCCAAAGGCATGGCTGTCGATCAGGACTTTCCAGTTTCGATCGAAGTCCAACTGCTCGGCGGAGTTAACAAGAACGAGAAGAGAACAACGTTGAATCTGTGTACGCCGGGAACCAACGTCGAAAGGGACGGCAAGCTCTTCCTGCGGCACTGCACCGACTCAAACTCGCAGACATATCATGGCGAGCAGTGGGTGACAGCCGAAATAGAAGTCCGCGGCAGCGAGTACTTCCGCCACAAGATCAATGGAAAAGTCGTGCTGGAATATCAAAAGCCGCAGCTCGACGAACGTGATGCTCATGCGAGAGAACTGATCAAGAAGAACGGCGGCAAGCTGCTGCTCAGCGAGGGAACGATCTCGTTGCAGTCCGAGAGCCACCCATGCGAGTTTCGAAAGATCGAGCTGAAGGTTCTCAAGAAGTAGAGCGCAGTCGCTCGTTAGTGCTCGCCCAGAACTTCCGCTGCAATATCACGCCACTCGCTATCAAGATCGTCGAGGCCCTTCGCGGGACGATTCGCATTCCCGTACCAGTACCGGCCATTACCAATGTCACCTTCAATGACATGCAGATGCGCGTGAATCCACGAGCCCATCGCCGTGTGAATATCCTGCGCGATGTCGTGGGCAGCGTCCCAGTTGCCGGCTTTGGTGTGCCACAGTGCCTCGGCCTCCGGTGAGAGGCCATCGGGCGGTACGGAATCGGTGGTGGCTGAAGCAAGAAGTTCGTCAACAGTCATCAGTTCAAGGCGCTTTCGATCTGCTGGTTGGATAGAAAGTTCATCACAAGCGGCTGCGAACCATCCGGCTGGCTCTGCTGCCACGTCGCGTACATACCGTCACTGGTGGTCAGGACGTCAACGTACCGACTGCAGGCGGTTCCATGCGGGCTAAGAAACATCGGTTCGTACTTGGACAGCCGTTGCGGTGTTGTTATCGAACCGCTGGGCATCCAAGCCAGCCCGCCAAGTTCTTCGCAGGAGTATCCCCGTGGCCGCTTCACTGCTGCATCGTGTTCGTCGAGATCGCGTAGACACTCGCCGCCATCGTAGAACACAAGACTAATCGCCTTGTCCGCGAAAGCTCCAAGCCGGGGTACATCGACTACAGCGGTTCCTCGCGTCATCGCAACATCCCACGTGGTGCCGCGGGGGAAGAAAGTGTGGTTCAAATCAGAATCAGTGGCAGGATCGAGATCGCAATATCCGGTGTTGGAACTGGACCAACAAAACGGATGGCTGCAAAACAGCAACGTTGCCACATCATTATGCTCGTAGACGAACGGATCTTTGATGTGCAGGTATTCCGGATCGTCTGACGCCAGCAAGGGCTGTACTTTCGCCGTGTGCAGTTCTTCAATCGATGATGCCGACAGCTTGTCGATCGTCCAGACTCCAGTACCCGGTTTCAGAAACGACTCCAACCCGTTCGGGTACCCAATCGCATCTTTCTCCGTTGAGACAAAAAGCTCAACACCTTCCGAAGTCATGCGCAGGGCGGTTCCTTCGATCGACAACACCGTCTGGTCATCTACATTGAGATCCGCTTTGCTTAGCGAAACGACTTTGTCAAACGATTCGCCTTTGTCCGCCGATCGAAAGACGGCAAGTTCCAGCCCACGCGTTCCTGCAGCAACGCCTACTCGAGAATCGCCCGCATTTCGGAATCGCCCGACGACATACAAAGCTCCGTCTTGCGACTGACCCATGTTGCCTCCGCCAAACCAAAACCCACTCGCGTGGTCGTTGGCCGGGACAATAATTTGCGCCGCCTGCTGATCAATCAGCGCGTGCCCAAGCGCGA
>JBGCDN010000886.1:0-6960 GCA_045105495.1 Planctomycetaceae bacterium | reverse complement strand
CTAAGTCTGTTGAAGAACCATAGTAGGACGGCTCTCCGAGGCGTTGTTCGCAAGGATTCTCACGCCTCGGAGAGGCGTACTACTTTTTCAACGGCCTGCTAAGCGTCGCCAACCGAAAGGGCACAGACGCGACTTCGATCGGCGGTCCGTGAGCGGGACGGACGACGTCATCTCGGGCGCAGTCGATCCGCCATCGCATCCATCATCTGCCAAAGTGGTGCTGCGTATTCGGGATCGTCGCCTCTGGCCTGTCTTCCGAGGAAGACGAGAAAACGATCGATCAGACGGTCGGCTTTTCTGTCGAGATCGCTTCTATCCAACTTCAGCATTTGCCACTGTGGAAACCGTCGAGACGGCGTGGTTGAACTGGCTGTGGCCACAATCGAATGGCGTTCGTCTTTGTGCAACTTCGCAACAAGCCTCTCAATGTCAGCTTGTGCGCCTTCGATGTACTGAATGAACCGGCCTTCTGTCAGGCAGAGGTAACCTGTGATTCCTGCTTCAAGATTCTTCTCCGCAGCATCCCTTACCAATGCGAGCAGGTCTTCAGAATCGAACTCAATTCGTGCCTTGCTGAGGTAGGCGAGGCAGTACAACATGCGGGCTCCTTCGGTCGCCAATTTTCCTTTCAATTCGCGACATCGTCATTGCAAGGGAAAACACTACGGTAGTGTGAACTTTGTGAATTTGCGAACAGATTGCCGCTTCATTTTGCGTTGGCCAGGCCGCAATTCTCTTTGATCGAGCCCAAGTTCGATATCGATGTTGCATCGGATCGGTTCCCGCTCATTAGAATGCCTGATTCTCATCACTTTGAACGGACAGCAATCCCTTGCCTTCGACCGCCACTGCAGCCGGATCTCCCGACGACGATGACTTTAGTGCTCTGTTACGTGCAGCGAGGACTGGGACGGACGATGACAGGGCGTCGTTGCTAGAGTCTTTTCGAGACTACCTGCGCGGAGTTGCCGCGGGAAACATTGGCAAGAAGCAGATTGGTCAACTAAGTGCGTCGGACATCGTTCAAAGTGTGATTATTGACGCCAACGAGGCGTTCGAAAAATGTCGAGCAAGTACCTTTGTTGAGTTCAAAGCGTGGCTTCGCCAGATCTTGCTTAACGACATCATCAATCGGCATCGTAAGCTTCATTCCAAGAAGCGTGACGTGAACAAAGAACGGCAGTTGGGTAGCAAGTTAGAACTTGTGGACGACCTCGATTCGCCCAGCCGCCAGGTCATGCGAGTCGAAGACAAAGAACGACTGGCGGCGGCACTTTCAAAGTTGCCGGAAGAACAAAAGTTGGTGGTAGAACTTTTCCAACGTGACCGGTTGAGTTTCACCGAGATTGCGAAGCGACTGGATCGAACCCCCGGTTCAACCCGAGCTCTATGGACTCGTGCAATCGACGCGTTGGCCAAGTTGCTTCAGGAAGACGAGTCGAAGTAAAGCAGTGATCGCACCGGAGATCTGGCGGTTGACTGGTCAATCCTGAGCGATGCTTTTCGCTCGGGCCGCCCACGCGGCTGCTTCAGGTAAGGACTGTTTCTTCATCTCCTCCGCAACCCCAGTGACGACGGCGACCAACTGGCGGACTTCATTTGGAAATGGCGTCTCAGGTCGATTGCTCAGATGCTGAAAGTCGCCTTCCAATTGCTCGACGATCGCAGTGAAGTCGTTCTCATCGCTGTCTGTGTGCAACAAAGCTTGGCCTTGCTGCATTCGGGCCATGGAGAGGTGCCATGATCCTGGTGCCGCTTCTTCGAGAATCTCAACGGATTCGTTCAGCAGGTCCAAAGCGACTTTGTGCTGATTGAACCTCGCAGCTTCAGCTCCAAGGCTGCTTAAACGCTTCCCCATGGTTGTGGAATCGGGAGCAAGTCTTCGGCGACTGATTCGAACTTCGTTAAGAAGTGAATCCGCGACCTTCTCGTGCTGGCCGTTACGCGCGTAGGCACTCCGTAGTTCGCTCACTACATAATGCATCTTCCTCAGTCGAATAGGTGAAAAAACTATGGACTCCATCAGCGTGATTCCTTCATCAAGCCGGCCTGACTGGGCCATCACAATTCCCAACTGAGACGTGATGATCGCCGGATAATACGGCGGATGTCCGGCATTGTTTCTTAGCTCGGCGAGGTAGGGTTGAAGAAGCTCAATTGCCTCGTCACCTTGCTTGTTCGCACTGAGGAACTTGGCTTCATCGGCGTAAGCCAACAGAGTGTCGAAATCGAACCGTCCGTTGGCTTCTTCTAACGCCATGCGAATGTCTCTAACGCGTTTGATCGCTTCCGCGTACTCGCCCGCCTCAAAGTAGCTAGCCGCAGCTGTTTGCTTCATCGCCAATGCGTCTTCACCGTTGGTAGGAGCGATGGCCAGGGCTTCGTCTAATAGCACATGGGCCTTCTGGTAGTCGCCTACTTCCCGATGGAGATCAGCCAATTCGTTGATTGCTGTCAGAACTGTTGTGTGATCGGGTGGCAGCTTGTCCTTCCGAATTCGAAGGTTCGTTTCCATGATCGGCAACGCCAGATGCGGCCGGTCGGTTGTTCGGTACAACTTCGCGAGCAGCGAACTTCCAACGACGGCCGACCGATTCTCGCGACTCATCGTGCTTTCTAGCCCAGCCACTGCCGCTTCGAGGTTCTCAAGAGCTGTGTCGTATTGATTGAGTCCGTAGGCCGTTAGGCCAACCTGTACCTGGGCGTTGTAGGTAGATTCATGTTTTGGCCCGTAGATCTTCCGCGAGAGGTCAAATGCCTCCTGAGCGATTTCAACGGCTTTCCCTCTTTCTGATGTTCGTCCATATGCCCAAGCGAGTTGCATTAGTGCCCGCAGAGTTCGTGGGTGCCCGGCTGGTAGTTTCTGTTTGAGATGGGTGATGCAGTTTTCGATCAAATCGACTGCCTTTGGACCGTCATCCATCCAGCCATAGGTGAAGGCAAGCCCCATGCGAGATTCGACTGTTGGTAGTGCGTTGTCGCCAAGGAGCCTGGCTCTACCGTCAGCCGCTGTCTTGTACTCCACCAATGCTTGACTGTAGTCGCCGCAGCTTACGTGGAACTGACCGACCAGTTGTCTGGTCGTCAACGTTTCGGCATGTTCACTGCCAAGTTCGGACTCGCAATAGTCCATGATGGGGAACAGCAGTTCTTTCGCCTTCGCAAACTCTGTCGAGCTCACGTATGCCAATACCAATTCCCTTCCTGCGTCACGAGTCAGCGGGTCGTCCATCCCGAGTTCTTCGTCTACGACAGCATAGGCATCCTGACAAACAGGACCGGCCTCTTTGTGCAGCCCAAGACTATTCAGTGATTGGCCCAGTTTCAGTTGAGTCTTTGCAACTCCCAGTGGGTCTCCAATAGCAGTCGATTTCAGTTGCTCTGCGGCCGTAACCAGCCGCTTGCCCAATCGCATTCGCAAAGGTGTACTCACTGCTTCGACCGAATCGAAGTTCAAGTCAGAGAAGATTCCCGCGAGTACTTCGTTGGACTGTCTTGTTTGAGACAAACGCGTGGCCGCGATCTTGTTGGCTTTCGAGACTTTAAAGTAGCTCCAGCCTGCGAATACGGCACAAAATGCGAGAGCGGTTACAAGAATCGATCCGACAATCACGCCGGCCCGATGGCGTTTGGTGAATGTCTGGAGCGAATACCATGTTGATCGCGGTCGAGCTTCGACAGGTTCGTTGTTAAGGAACCGCCGAATGTCTGCGGCGAATTCCTGAACCGTCGAGTACCGCCGCTCACGATCTTTCTCAAGCGCTCGCATGGCAATCCAATCGAGATCGCCTTTGAGGTCGCTAATCAGGTTTCGGTCACTTTGTGAGTGATTCGATTTTGTATCCGAGAGAAGTCGTTGGCTGGGTCGCTGCGGATCTTTGTTCTGGATTGCGTTGAGGATTGATGACAGCCCGGTCGATTTCAGCTTGTCCTTGTTGAGAGGAACCACACCCGTCAAAAGCTGGTACAGAATCACGCCCAGCGAATACACATCCGTGCGTGTATCGACGGGTTTCGAACCGGCTTGTTCGGGACTCATGTACCACAGCGAACCGAGAATCTGTCCGGCTCGCGTGGCATCGTTGTCGAAGTCAGCTTTGTCCTGGTCAAGCACTTTTGCCAAGCCGAAGTCGATGACTTTGACCACCGCGGTGTCGTTGCTCGTATCGACCATCACATTCGATGGCTTCAGGTCGCGATGAATAACGCCGTTTTGGTGAGCGTGCTGAACGGCAGCACAAACATCCAGAAAAGCGTTCAGACGCCCGCGAAGGTCGAGATCTTGCTGATGACAGAACGCGTTGATGTCGCTTCCTTGAACCAGCTCCATGGCAAAGTACAGATGGCCGTCATCCGTCGTCCCCGCATCGACAATTCTCGCGATGTTGGGGTGATTCATGATTGCGAGAACATTGCGTTCTGCTTCGAACCGTCGATTAACGGACGCCGAAAGCGGCGCGCTGATGAGCTTGATGGCCAGGCGACGCTGGATGGGTTCTTCCTGTCTGGCTTCCCAGACTGTTCCCATTCCGCCCTGACCAATTTTCTTCAGCAGCGAGTACGGACCGATTTCGGAAATCTGACTTGGGGCGATCTCTTCCGGTTCTGTGTCGTCTTCACTGTCTTTTGGCCAGACTCGATTTAGCAGATCAAGGCACTCGTAGACGTTCAGCAGACCACCCAGCGATTCCGCCTCAATAAACGGTGTTTCCGGTACCTCCAAAGAGAGCGTGGAATCAATGTCGCACCAAGTTGAGAGGTCAATCTCGACTTGGGAGAGCGCGCCAATCGAATCTTCGTTTGCGTTGTTTTGAGAGTGGTCAGTCACGGTGATGGCCGTAAGGCTAGGGGCGAAAGGTCGTTGCGAATCCCTTATCGTCCACGAATTCCGATCGCTGGCAAGACCGCTGTTCTGTTGTCACGTGAAACGAGCCCAAAAACGGGGTTCAAACAGCTTCGGGCACCATCACAACGCGAATTGTCTCTGCTGCTTCACGTGAGATTGTTAGCGGCTTGTTGCTGATATTTGTCGTGACAACGCCGGATTGAACGTTGTTTTCTGAGACGATGCCTTCGCCGCCAATCTCGAATCCAGCTTCGCTCAACAAGCGGAGAAACTCATTCCCCTGGTTCACAACCCGAACAAACCGAACCCGGGTGGCTGGGGCGCAATCGGAGAGTGGTATCGTTGCTTCTTCATCGCCACGCATCGCACCGTCGGTACCGGGAATGGGAGAACCGTGTGGGTCGCTGGTGGGATGTCCGAGGTAGGCATCGATCCGATCGACCACAAAATCACTGACAGCGTGCTCCATGTTTTCTGCTTCGTCGTGAACCTGATCCCATGACAGGTTCAGAGTCTTCACGAGAAACAGTTCGATTAGTCGGTGTCGTCGAACCATTCGCAGGGCAAGCGACCGACCGGCGGGGGTGAGGCTGACACCTTCGTACGGCTTGTACGTCGCAAGTCGTGACTCAGACAACGTCTTGAGCATACTTGTGACTGTGCCCGGAGCGACGTTCATCTCTTCAGCCAGAACACCCGTCGAGACGCGCTGCTCGTCGTCGGTCTTAATCTCGATTTGAAGGATTGCCTTCAGATAGTTTTCGACGGTAAGGCTGGGCATGATTTGTTGGGGCAGCCGGGGTGCGTTTCCGGTTCACTTCGAGTCTGGCCACGGATGTTGATTCCGTATGTACTTGCCGTTCTCAAAGCCTTCGAAGAAGTATTCGACGAATGGGTGTTTGACCGCGTCGTGTGTGTGATCTGCAATCAAACTGCTTTCAGCAGCGTAGGTGCAGGTTTCAGTCAGGTGAACCAACACGTGATACCACGGCTGTTCTCGATCGGGCTGAGTCTTGTTCGACATGTACCAGTTGGGGTCAGCCTTGCAGTGACCATCGACCGCCACAATGACGCCGCGGTAGCCATAGCGTTTATGGCGTACCAGATCGCCCGGCAAGAACTTTGGCAACGCGTTCCCCAGATGTTCGAACGATTCGCCTTCGTTAATTGCAATCATGCGTGACTCTCCCGGGCCCTCTACCGATGCGGAAACTGTACGCACACCAAAGCAAAGCGCCCAGCGTATCTGCAGTGCTTGCAAACACTAAGCCCCAGCGAGACACGATCAATCCGACCGTCCCATGGTCACACTCGCCTGCAAACCTGGCAGACAAACCGCCCATGCGGCGAAGAGCTACCCGTTCACCACCATCCCAACACCGCTGCCGCACACCGATGGAACTGGAAGTTCCCCCTAGAGGTATTGGTTGATAAGGTTTTCGATCATCTCTTGACGACCGCTCTTATTAGCGTCGGCTTCGCCTTTGTCGAGCATGTAGGTTTCGAGGTCAGCGAAGGTGCAATCGCCAGCTTCGACTTTGGCTCCAATGCCACTGTCGAACTTCGAGTAACGATCTTTCACGATGTCGGCCAAAGCGCCGTCGGATCGGATGGCGGCTGCGATCTTGAGGCCGCGTGCGAATGCGTCCATTCCACCAATGTGCGCGTGGAACAGGTCGATTGGTTCGAAGCTCTCGCGGCGAACCTTGGCGTCGAAGTTGGTTCCACCAGGAGCCAGGCCACCTTGCTTCATGATGACCAGCATGGTCTGGGTTGTGAGATACAGGTCGGTTGGGAACTGATCTGTGTCCCAACCAAGCAGCAAGTCGCCCGTGTTCGCATCGATGGAACCGAGTGCTCCCTGAATGGATGCGTATTCGAGTTCGTGCATCATCGTGTGACCAGCCAGCGTGGCGTGGTTGGTTTCGATATTGAGCTTCACGATACCTTCGAGTCCGTTTTGACGGATGAAGTTCAGACAAGCGGCCGCGTCGTAATCGTACTGATGCTTGGTTGGTTCTTTTGGTTTCGGTTCGAACAGGAACTGGCCATCAAAGCCAATCGACTTCGCATAGTCGTGAGCCATGTGCATGAACTTGGCGAGGTGATCGAGT
>JBGCDN010000885.1:0-5738 GCA_045105495.1 Planctomycetaceae bacterium | reverse complement strand
CTCAGGCTGAGAATCGTGGTAGCGGTACCCAGCAGGATTGTTTGTTGCTGAATCATTTGTGCGTTCGGATCGACTAACGTTTCCATGACGGTCTATCCCAGCTTGATATTGATGATGCGGTGCGCGAGTTTCGTTCCGACGTAAACAAGGGCGATGATGGCTGACAGCATCAGTTGGCCAAAAAAAGTCGTAAACATTGCGGCCACGTTGTTACGTTCAATGAGGGTAAAGAACGCCAGGAATAGAAATGGAAAAACAGCGAGGATGAGTACCTGCTGCCTTCCGGCAGCTGTGTCCGCAATGACCTTGCGCCTAAGCCGTGCCCATTCTCTGAGACTGATTCCAATCCGATGTAATGCTCTGTTCAGGCGGCCCCCTCGTTCAATCGCGACTTCAATCGCAAGTGCGAACAGAGTAAACGCTTCGAGTTGAAGGCGGTTGCGGGTTTCAGACAGGACTTCAGATAGCACGCGACCGTGTTGGTAGTGATACACGATTCGACTTACATCCTGACGGATCGGATTGGGTAGTTCGTTCAGGCAGTTCTCAAAAGCCTGCGGTATCGAAAGGCCGGCTTTTATTCCGTTACCGACCGCATTTGCTACACCAACCAGCTGATCTTCCAGCAGTCGTTCGCGTCGAGAAATTATGTGGTCGAGTACATGCTTAGGCAGCTGGTAGAGCAAATAACCGAGCGTTATGGCAAGCGGAAACGCCCTTACAACTAGCAATCCCGTCAAGAGTGCAGTCAAGCCGGCTCCCCAGGCCGCGAGTGCCTTTTGTAGCTTCGGCTCGTCCATCCGCAATACTCGATAACGTGCGAGCCGCGAACCGAATTGAACTTCCAAAGAACGCTGCCACGCTTCACCAAGAACACTGGTCAAGCCAGCTGCGGACAAGAAACAAGCTCCAGACGAGAGAGCCAGCAGTTGAACATGTGGTTCCATGATTACTGCTCCTGTACGTAGAAGGTGTCGAGATTCAGGTGTCCGCCGCGAAGCAGGTTCTCCATGAAAGTTGGAATACGACCGGTTGGAACAAGTCCCGCAGGAGACAGTTCAAACAGGTTCTTCATGCGTACCTGATGCCGTCTGGCGTCGGGTGGCAGGACCTCGGAAACGTGGGAGATAACTCGTGACCCGTCATTGCAACGCTTGAGCTGCACCACCAAGTCAATGGCCGATGATATTTGCCTATGGATGGATTCAATTGGCAGGTCAGCCGCGGACTGGACCAGAACCTCAAGCCTCAGAACTACATCCTCGGGCGTGTTTGCATGAATCGTGGTCAGTGATCCATCGTGGCCCGTATTCATCGCCTGAAGCATCCACATCGCTTCTGTTCCGCGACACTCGCCGACGACAATCCGGTCGGGTCGCATGCGAAGTGAGTTTCGAACCAGGTCGGCAATCTCGTACTGACCTTTGCCTTCAATGTTGGCAGACTTGGTCTCCATTCTAGCGACATGCTGTTTGGCAAGTTGGAGTTCCGCCGTGTCTTCGACGGTGATGATTCTTTCCTTGTCCGGAATGTCGTCTGCGAGACAATTCAATAGAGTGGTCTTTCCGGTTCCTGTTCCGCCGGAGATGAGAATGTTCTTTCTCGCGATGACGCACGCTTTTAGGAATTCTGCGACTGTTGATGTTATGGATCCTTTGGCGACCAGATCAGGAACTGTCAGCCGTTTCAGCGGGAACTTTCGAACTGTCAGCAGAGGTCCGTCTAGAGCGATTGGATCGATGACTGCATTCACGCGACTACCATCGGTCAATCGAGCGTCGACCAGCGGCTGACTCTTGTCGATCCGGCGACCAACTCGTGACACGATGCGTTCAATGACCGCATGGGTAACCTCGTCAGAAATGAATCGACGCCCGGAGTTCTGAAGAACGCCGTCTTGTTCAACGTAAATCAGGTTGCTACCGACAACCATGATCTCACTGATGGTCGGAATACGAATCAGGTCTTCAAGCGGACCGTAGCCGAAAACTATATCCTTGAGTTGCTTCTTGAGTTCACGCAGTGCGAAGTACACGACGTTGTCGTTTAGCAAGCGAGCACTCTCTACCGACCACGCGGCGAGGAAGCCTCGTTCCAGTTTGTGAAGTCGCCCGCTAAGAGAGTTTGCTGATGCAAAGTGCAGTGCCTTGGCGACAGTTTCAGCGCAGTTGATGAGTTCTCGTTCACGCGTGCCGACTGCCGATCGCAGAGCACTCCACGAACCACCGGTCAGAGCATGGGGTGTTTTGGAATTCTCTTTCAATAGCCTGTCGATGAGTTGACCACGGACACAATGGCCAGCGAGGTGTTGCAACAATGGCAAATTGCTGTTGTCGATGATGCCAAGATCTCGGGCAATTACGTCTAAACTTCTCTCAAGGCTTAGGACAAATTCATCAGTAATCTCTTCACTCTGGACGTTGGCGATCTCCATTTTTGCCAGCAGTTCAAGGTGCATGTCTCGAAGCAGTTCCACTGACCGCTCTTCAAGAGCATTCCATTCTTCGTCAGCGCTAACGGAAGCTGCGTCGGTTGGGTCGAGGCGAAACTCAAACGGGAAGAGTTTGAATTGACCAGAGCTCGCTATCCGTACTGACTTACCAGCAGGGATTTTGCGACCTCGAACTTCACAACCGTTGCGGCCGAGAGAAGTAATTCGCCAGTCGTTGTTGCAACGCTCCAAGACAGCAGCTTCTGGATCGACGAAGGGGCTTTGCAGAACGATGTCGTTAGATGGGTCACGCCCCAGTCGGATTTGATCACGGACTATGGTGGCAACGAAGCCACGTGTTTCATGAACGTTGTTGTATGCGAGTTGCATTGTTAGTCCTTGTACTTGTAGATGCCCATGATGACTGTGTTGTTCTCTTCTCGGAGAGCACGTCCAAGCTGTGTGAGCCTCGGGTCATCTGCTCGCATGAATACAGAAAGACTGACTTCCGTACTGGTTCTTGCGATGTGTTGGAGAAAAAGTTTGTCAGTCTCTGCTGGGACACCGGCTTGTTTAAGCAGGATTCGGATGTAGTCACCGGGCATAAGCGTCGGACTCTGAAGGTGCTCTGGCTTGGCGACGAAAGTGACAAGGACATTGCCTTCGATTCGATCGACGGCTCTGAAATCGACTTTGTTGGGATTGAATTCCCGTACGAGAATTGGTTCGCCTGCCACCATATTTCGCGTGGCGATGCGCCCCACAACAAGGTGCCGTTCTCGCCATGGGACGACGACCTTTGCGAGTTGATCAACCTGAAGGTTGCTGGACAGCTTCGTGATATGACCTTCGCTGATAACGCTGCCCATTGGCACGTTTTCTCTGAGAACTACAAAATCGTTCGGTTCAACATGGCGTGACATGGCCACCCAGTTCACAACTGCGGCGAGTACCCCGAAGCCAACGGGCAGGATTAGTCGGGACCAATTTGGCATTTCGAATCTCCGGATTCACTAATTTTGTTTGTTCGGAAGTTAAGGCGGTCGTGTCCTTACGACTGCCTACTACACACACGTAGAAGAACGCTTTGGTTGCTAAGGCGAGTGATTTCAAATCGGCGATCATTCTGTTCGCAACGAAAGCTCTCCCCAAACGTTGACCCTGCTTCAATCTTCCAGCCCTGCGAAACAAGGAAAGCCGCAAGTGATTCCAACGTAGTGTTGGAGAGCACCTGAAACTGTGCAGTTGAACCGTCTTCACTGAATCGCGTCGCTTTGACACGACAGGGGGGTGGCAATTTCAGTAGCGGTTCGTGCCGGTCAGGGCTGGGTCGCAACTCAAATGTAAGCCAGCTGCCCGACGTATCCGGGCGTGAGATAAGAGCCGCTATGATGTCCGATTGCTCGTCGTCGGTCGTGAGTACCTCTGCGACAAGGTTTGTTCTTTTCAACGTATGCAACAGCAGCCCAGACGGCAGCTTTTCGAACTTCGTTGCGATCCGAAGATAGGGCAGTACCTTGGCAAGGGCTTCGTCTTCAAGCCGAGGGCTCTCAATGGAAAACCCTTGGCTTTCCAAGCCAATCGAATCTGCCGTTTCTGTACGGAAACTTAGCGACCACGGCACTCCAGCCATGGCCCATTGGGAATCCGGCGAGAACTCGATGTTTGCCAGCTCTTTGACATCCTGCTGTGCAGGTTGTTGCAAGACAGCGGGGTTGGTTTCTGCGGAGAAGCCTCGGAAACAAAGTCCCAGACCAGCGACCGCTGTCAGAATTAGCCCTCGTTTTAGAATCGCCTGCTTCATCGCTTGACCTCGTAGCACGAACTTGTCGCAATGAGATCACCGTCTGACGAAAAGGCGGACACGAATTCCTGAACTTTTGGAAACGTAAGCGACTGTCGACCATGCCGAATGAAACGCAGAGTGCGTCCGATCTCGATTTGATAAACAAGTGGCTCTCAGGCGATCAGCAGGCCGCGACCAATTTGCACGAGCAATACTTTCGCCAGGTACTGCGACTAGTAGAACGCAATACGGCTCAGCGATTCGCGAGTAAGTTCGATGCCGAAGACGTGGCTCAATCGATTTTTCGCAGTATGTTCCGTGGTTTGAAAGATGGTCGTTTCAATCCGGAGAACTCAGATGAAGTCTGGGGGTTGCTGCGAAACATCGCCCTCTGGAAAGTCCGGAACCGAGTGAAGTATCACTCCGCCGGAAAACGGAGTGTCGATAAAGAGGATGCAGCCTCTGTGATCCTCACCAACTTAAGCTCCCCCGGCGAAGACGACGCCAGCGAATTGATGGAGGTCCTGAACCAAGTTATCGCCAGTCTCCGCGAACCGGAACAGCGAACTCTTGAGTTGGTCATCCAAGAGAAATCGAATCAGGAAATCGCCGACGCACTCAACGTCACTACCAAGTCTGTACAACGCTATCGAAAGCGAATCCAAGACAAGCTGTCTGGGGTTCTGGCCGAGCTTGCGGAGTAGCTAGCAGGGTAACGCCACGCGACTCGGCCTAACTTGTCGGTGATGAAACTACTGCGCGTCGCTGTGTACCCCATCGCGAATCGCACGTGCGAGAGTTCTCGCCTCGTTGGCGAACTCAAGACATTCTCGCTCCTCCCAAAAGGGATCTATTTTCATGACTCGAGAGAGCTTTCTTTCGTATCTCGTCGCCGCTGCGACGTCTTTGAGTCTTAAAGAGCACATGTAAAGGATGGCAAGATCAACGGGGTGCCCTGGGAGTTCTTTGGTTACTCGCCAGTGTTCAATAGATTTCTTGCAAGCTTCAGCGGCTTCTCTATAGTTTCGCGCACGATATTCGGTCATTCCGAGTGTACGGAAGCAAGCTGCCCTTCGGGAAGAGATTATTTTTCGGGAAGAGATTGCAAATCAACCTCATGAACTCAACTTCGTGCGATGTCGGAACAACTTTGCGGTCTGCCACGTAGTCGTGGAAGTCTGGCAGGATCTCGCCTAACGCAAGTTGCTGGCGAAGCCACTCGTCATGCGCCGTGTAGACCCCTGTTGCAAGACTTTCGACCTCTGTTGTAAGGCTTTCGATTCGCTTCGATTCATAGAACTTAAACCTCGCAAGCCCCCAGATGACCCATGCTAGTAGGAGCATCATGAATGATGCTACGAACCAGCCGCGATAGTCTCTTCGCGCCCGACCATACCACTTTGCGAGCTTGTATAAGACCGTCGGGGGCCGAGCTAGGACTCGTCCTCCCTCTATGTACCGTGCTGAATCTTCCGCCAACGCACTCGCTGTGTCGTAGCGTCGTGTTCGATCTTTATCGAG
>JBGCDN010000884.1:0-4305 GCA_045105495.1 Planctomycetaceae bacterium | reverse complement strand
CCGCGTACTTCAGGACGCCATCGACGAACTTCGAGAAGTGTTTCAATGGCAATCGCGAAACCCACAGGTACCGATTCAGTCGGCTCCTGTTGTGCAATCAATGGCCCTTTCTCCGGGCGTTGCAGACTGGGCCGAGAAGCTCACTCTCAGTAGCGGCGTTCCTGCCATCGTTGAACAACGCATCGCAGCACAGTTTCAGAATGAGATCAATCGACTTCACGAGCTGTTGGCTGAACTCAGCGACTGCCCTGAACTTGATCCCGGTAGCAACCTTGCACCAGTGACTCAGCGAGTACTGGCAGAAGTAGACGCAGTCCTCAACAACCCCATCGAATTGCCCGAACCAGCGCTTCCTCCAGAACAGGAGACGTCAAAATCAAACCAACCAAAGCCAGACGGTCAGTTGTTCTGATGTCGCCTGAACGAATCAAGCCGACTTGGATTCCTCTGGCATGATCGCATCAAGAATGCGAGCGGCACACTCTCGAATGTGATGGAGCGATTCCGCCAGCGTGTCTCGATCCCCATTGTAAAGCTGGATGTAGTCACTTGCGGCAGATCCGGGTTCCAGGCCAACGCCTTTGCTGACAACGAATGCAACGGCTTCGGCTTCAGTTTCGCGAATCGTCTTTGTGGTTTCATTCCGCCGAGGCGTTCGGTGGAGAAGTTCATGTGCTTATGTTGCGCATCACATAAGCCCATTTATGTGCTCAGTCTGGTTATGTGGCAAAGCGAACCTGTTTGGCTTTCTCGGGTCAGATCTCACTCGGGTGAATACACATAAGCGGGTGACCTTGGCTGATGTTTGAGCAATTGGTGAGTCGAAAGTTCCATCAGCAGAAGTACTTCGATGGTCCCTACTCCAGCGAGCGGGCGCGATTTCTTCGGCAACTAGCAGAGGATGGGTACGGCAAGCCGAGGCTAAAGATTATCAATAACTTACTTCTTGCCGTTGCCCATGCTGTTGAGCCGGGCAGTACCTACACGGAGGCCGGCCTGAGGGGCCTTGCGTCTGAGTGGATTCGCCGTGAGCCAGAGGGCAAGGCGAATGAGAAGTCGAAGCGCGTTCGGGAATTGGACTTCCTGTTCGTTGCGAAGAAGTGGCTGAGTTACCTTGGTCGATTTGAGAAACCCACTCCGTCGCAGGCATTCAAAGAGGAACTGCAAGCATTTCTGGATTACCAGAGAAACGAATGTGGATTCGCGGCAGCGACGATTGAGAATCGACGGAAAAGCCTGACACGGTTCTTTCTCAGGCTGCAAGACCGACATCAACGGTTGGCTGATGTTGAGTTGCGCGACATCGACGAGTTTCAGGCCCACATGGCATCGCGAGGGTGGAAGCGGACAACGATGTCATTTTACGTGCAGGGACTTCGCAGTTTCTTTCGTTACGCATTTGCTCGTGGTTGGACATCGGACCTGGCCCCCGGAATCGGTGCTCCGCGAATCTATCAGCATGAGACAATCCCAACCGGACCGAGTCGAGACGAGGTTGTGAAGCTGCTGGAGAACGAGAGTGGTCCGAATCCTGTAAGCGTTCGGAACCGCGCTATGTTCCTTCTCCTGGCAGTCTATGGCCTGCGATCAGGCGAAGTCAGAAACCTCCAGTTGAAAGACCTCGACTGGCAAAACGAACTTCTCACGGTGGTCCGAACCAAAATCGGGAAAACACAAAGCTATCCGCTCACGCGAGAGGTGGGCGACGCCATCCTGAAGTACCTCAAGACGGTTCGCCCTGCGACTCAACGTCGAACCGTCTTTCTAACGCTGCGACGGCCTCATCGGCCAATCAGCGCTGGCGGATTCGGCGCGATGGTTCAGAAACGACTCCATGCCGTTAACCCGACGTTGACGCACGAGGGCCCACATTCGATTCGCCACGCGTGTGCCGCTCACTTGTTGCAACAGGGATTGGATCTTGGCGAGATTGGGAATCATCTTGGCCACGTGTCTGTGGCGGCAACGAGGATCTACGCCAAAGTGGATATCCCAAACCTTCGAGCAGTAGCCGCCATTCCGATGCGCGAGCTGACCGAACACGCAGACGAAGCTGAACGGAAGCAAACACCAATTTTGGAACGTGGTCACATGGAGGCTCTCAGGCTTGTCGCTAACACGCGGCTCAGCAGACTGGAACCTCTCAATGGTCCTTCCCGAACTGGTTGAAGAGTACATAGCCTATAAGCAATCGCTCGGCGCATCTTTCAAGAATGCTTCAGTTCGACTGCGGGCCTTCATGGCCCAGGTCGGCGAAATTCGCATCGAGGAAGTTACAGCCAAACAAGTACGTTGTTTCCTGGATGGCCGGCACGGTCCAACGTCGCTCTATTGGTTCTCGAAACACAATTCGCTCAATACATTCTTCCGGTATGCCCGGGAGCGGGGATACCTGAAGCACTGTCCGATGCCCAAGGCGATGCCGCGAAAGCCAGCACCGTCCACACCTTACATCTACTCCGTGGATGAGGTGAAGCAGCTCTTGGATGCCGCCGACTCTCGTCATCAGGACGATTGGTTGCTGGAGCCGCACACCGTGCGAACCCTGATTCTTCTGCTCTACGGGACCGGTCTGCGCATCAGCGAAGCGACGCGTCTAAAGTTTGACGATGCTGACCTTGAGGAACAGATCCTGACGATTCGCGAGACGAAGTTTTGCAAATCACGCCTGGTACCCGTCGGCGATGATTTGGCGCAAGCTCTACGCCAGTACCAGCATTCCCAGTGGGCATCGTGGGAGACAACGGACAAGTCAACGTTCCTGTCGTGTCGGCAGCGACAACCAATCAAGCATCAAACGGCGCGACTGGTCTTCAAGCGGCTGCGCGAAGCAACCGAAATCACCCGTGACGATGGCGCGAAGTTCCAGCCACGGCTCCACGACTTCCGCCACACATTTGCGGTCACTCGCCTCGTGACGTGGTACCGAGAGGGCAAGAACGTGCAGCGCCTGCTTCCACATCTTTCTACGTATCTGGGCCACGCTCGCCTCGGCGACACATCACGCTATCTAAAGATGACCAAAGAACTGATGCAAGAAGCAAGCCAATGCTTTGAACGCTACTCACTGACGGAGACCCCCGATGATTGAGGCTTTACTTGGCTCATGGATGAAGAGGTTCCTGCTGCAGCATCTGATCCTCGATCGCAATCTGTCGAAGAATACGCAACTGAGTTATCGAGACACCTTCCGTCTGCTCGTGCTCTTCATGACTGACCGTATCCGAAAGTCGAACGACCAACTTCTGATCAGTCATGTCACAGGCGATAGCGTTCGAGCATTCCTTGAGTACATTGAGACCGGGCGAGGTTGCAGCGTGCAGACTCGCAACCAGAGGCTCGCAGCGCTACACGCGTTCGCACGCTTTGTTGGAGATCACAATCCGGAGTTGATTCCGTGGTGCCGGGAGGTTCGCGCAGTCCCATTCAAGCGATCTCACAGCACACCGGTGTCCTACCTTGAGAAGAACGAGGTTGATGCAATCATCAAGAGCGCAAATCGGACAACAGCTCAGGGACGTAGGAACTACGCCATCTTGCTGTTTCTCTATAACTCCGGCGCTCGGGCGAGTGAGTTGGTCGGAGTTCGAATCAATGATATTCAGCCAAGCCAGGCAGGAGCAGGAACAGTGCTCCTATGCGGAAAGGGCGACAAATCAAGATTCTGTCCGTTGTGGTCTCGCACGATGGAAGCGATCCAGCCATTGCTAGCAAAACGTCCTGATTCGGAGAGGCTCTTCCACAATCGATCGAATCGTCCGCTCACACGCTTCGGCTTGCGATATGTCGTACAGCGTCACGCAAAGCTCGCCGAACAAGTCGTACCCTCACTCAAGAACAAACGCGTGAGCCCACATGTCATTCGGCACACAACCGCAACTCACCTGCTGCGGTCTGGAGTCGACATCAACACTATCCGCGCATGGCTCGGCCATGTTTCGATCGAAACAACCAACATCTACGCCGAGATCGACATCCAGGCGAAAGCTCGCGCGCTGGCAACATGCCAGATCGGCGACAACAACGACTCGGGTAAGTGGAGCGACGACCCGGATCTAATGGATTTCCTCAACTCGCTGTGATCACTTATGTGATCACTCGAACGCCAGAATGCAGAGCCCGCTTGGCGTACCGCAAGCTTTGCCACATAACCAGACTGAGCACATAAATGGGCGTATTCATGGGCGAGCACGGCGAATGTTTCGGCGTCCGAGAGCTCGGGGCGAACGGCGATTTCACCACCTCGGGAGACTCCGTGTGCTCCGCCGGGAATGTACTCCGTATGTAGGTCGATTCCAGCAGCGA
>JBGCDN010000883.1:0-7165 GCA_045105495.1 Planctomycetaceae bacterium | reverse complement strand
TCGCGCCGACGATTGCGACAGTGAAGCTACCTTGCTTCTCGATGATTGGGATCTCAGCCCTGTTATAGGCATGCCCTCGGCGTAACCAGAACGCGATGCTCATCGTGTCTGGACAGCTCAACGTTTCGTGATGAGAGATTGTTGTCTCTCCCCCTTTGTGGCCAAACTCCTGACTCGTCTTGTTGTCAGGGATGGGGGCTCCAGCTGATTTGGCGGGTGAACCAGTCATGGTCCCGTGCCGAGCGTGACCTGATAGATCTCGGTTCAAGCCGTCGTCAGAGTTCTCGAAACTCCAAAGGCCAATGAGCCCCTGACTGGCTTTGACTCTGACACTTGTGTCTTTCGGCGCGTCGGGTGTTGTCGTTCGAACTTCGTCGGTGCGATCCGCGTCTGATACTGAGGGAGCGGTCGCCATCCAGGATCGGATTGCCGATAATGCCGGGAAAGACAGGATCGCTATCAGGCACACCGCCACGATGAGCCCCGGCTTTGCCCACTTTGCAGCGACAGGTTCGACGGTTGTTCGAACAGTCCGTTGCGTGTCGTCGAAGGCGCTGTGGATTCCATGAGTCGTAGCAACACTGGCTGTGGACGACGCAATGCCCGGCAACTCGCTAATTTTGTGGGTGATGGAAAATGGCAGCAATGCCTCCGCCACTTCTCGCATGCTCCGCGGTCGATCAGTGACGTCGCGTTTCAACATGCTGTCGATCAGTGTGATCAGTTCGTCCGGCAAATCAGGTCTTGTTTCACGAATACCAGGCGCGTCGTGGTTCAGGAGGCCCTTCAGCCGTTTTGCGGGAGTGTTCCAGACCTCGCCGCTAAACGGAACATGGCCGACCAGCATTCGGTAGAGCGTGCTTCCGAGCGCGTAAATGTCTGCTGTGTGATCGACCGAGTGTGTATCTTCCGTTTGCTCAGGAGCCATGTACTCCAGAGTTCCCATTAGTTGGCCCGCGTCCGTGAGTTCGGCGTCTGGAGCTGATTCCTGGATGATGGCGAGGCCAAGATCCAGTATTTTTACGCGCGTTCGCCCGTCATTTTCGCGAGCGAGCATGAGATTGGATGGTTTCACGTCACGATGGATCATACCTCGATCGTGCGCATAGTTGAGACCAAGTGCGGCTTGCCTGGCGATTTCAGTGGCGTCGGGAACACTAAGAGTTTTCGAACTGGTAAGCACTCGAGAGAGGTCGGCTCCGTTCAGCAGCTCCATGGCCAGATAGTTGGTTCCGTCCGCCTCTCCGGCATCAAGAGCCTGAACGATGTTGGGATGGTTTAGTCGACCAACGACTTCCATCTCCCGATTGAACCGAGCAATCGCACGTTGGTCGTTGGCAGACCGTTCGGACAGAACCTTGAGTGCGACGCTGCGACGAAGTCTTCCGTGCATCGCAACGAACACAGCTCCCATCCCACCGCTGCCGAGGCGTTCGATAACTTTGTATTCGCCAATGTTCTGCAGTGTCTGCGGATAGCGGCTCGGAAGAAGGTCGCCAGTCACCTCTGGCGGAGCTTCCGCGACAGCATCCTGAAGAAACTGTGCGATGCCGTCTGGATTCGCTTCCAGACGTGTGGTTCTGCCGAAACACGTTTCGCAACCATCAACATGGTCCCCGATCGATTCAGCGATGTCCTCATCGATCTCACCACCAAGCCAGGCAGCGATCACTGATTCTTCGGGGCATATTTCCATAGTGGACATCGAACCTCTTATCTACACACAAGTCTCTTATCCAAAGCGCCACACAGAATTCTTCGTATTCACGGAACGCCCCGTTGCATCGGGGTGCGGCAGCGACGTTGGGATGGTGTTTTTCGGAGTGTTTTTCGCCGCGAGTTCGTTCTCGGTGGTTGGCTTAGTCTGAGGCAACGTCTGAAGTTCCTGGCCGATGTCTGAGACTTTGCCAGAAGCCCGAGAACGTATTGCGGCGATGGGCCTGACGAAAGCCACCATCCCAACGTCGCTGCCGCACGCCGATCGAACTGGAAGTTCGCTAGGTGAGAACAGAAAGCTGGTCGCCGAGTTCGTTTCGTAGGTGTTTCAGGACGCGGTATCGGGCTTGTCTGACGGCTTTGCTGGTCATACCCAGGGTTGTGGCGACGGCAGCAGTTGATTCGTTTTCAATGACGGTCTTCCAGAACGCTTTCCACGTTCGGTCTTCGAAGTCTGATTCCAACAACCCGAGTGCTCTGAGTGCAAGTTGTTTGCGGCTCTTGAGGGCAGTAAGTTCGTCAGATTCCGGTTCGAACTCGGGCACCTGCTGCATTCGAATTTGGGCGTCGGTACCCCCGGGGCTGATTGGGTTGGTGCGATTTCTTGCAAACCAATCGGAGAGCTTGTTCCGAGTCACACCATAAAGCCACGCACGGAGGCTGCCCTTTTTCTCTGGCTGATGTTTGAACCGATCGAAGCTGGCAGCGACTGCGGTCATGACATCCTGGCTGATGTCTTCGATCGCTTCGTTGTTGAGATCGTATCGCCTGATCCAACCTTCGATGAACGGTCCGTACAGCACCACAAAGCGATGCCACGCATCGTCATCGCGTATCCGCAAAGCGTGTACCAGCGTCGCGCTGGTCAGGTGCGTTTGTGTGGGGCTCATGGTTGATCCGCGAGTAGAGCCATCAGAAATTGACGTTCTACCTTCTTCAAGGTTGGCCCGTTACGCAGTGGGTTTCAAGGAACAACCACTGACGAGCGACGAATCGTCGCCAATTTTGTGTGGCGCTTCGGGGAAGTAGAGATAGCAAGTCACCGCACTGTCAGATTGTGGTCCGAGTTCTCTGCGTATCGCCGGTGCCTTGAAGTCGTAAGAGCTTCCCCAAAAGAAGAACCGCAAGGGTCATTCCGTGTCTAAGGAAAACCTCCGCCGCTGGGCTTCAAGAGCTATTAATCGTTTGAGCACCCCAGGGCGACGTCGAGTGACTAAACCAAGTACGAACTCAGAGGCCTTAGAGGATAGGACGCTGCTAGCCACAGTTTTTGCAGAGGTCGATACGCTTCAGGACCTCGTGGATGAAAACGACGGACTAACCTCGTTGCGCGAAGCGATCGCGTTCGGCGAGAACTTGTCTCCCGGTGGCAGTGGAACGCCCAGAGGCCAGTTGACTATCGGTTTCGCTGACGGGTTGGCGGGGACAATCGAGCTAAACTCGCTATTGACGATCAGCAGCCCAGGTGTTGTTTTCATCGATGGGCCGGGTGCGAATCTGCTGACAATTGACGCGAACGGATTGGCGTCTGCCTTTCGCATCGACAACGGCGATGTGGGCCTCGTTGGGGCGGGCATTTCGGGCATGACGATCACTGGTGCGAGTGCCAGCGGAAACGATGGAGCAATCGCAAACTTCGAAGACCTGACACTTAAGAACGTGTGGGTGACTGGCAACACCTCAACTGGTACCGGTGTCGGGTTGTCGCACGAAAACGGTTCGTTGAGAGTCTCGAACAGTACATTCTCAAACAACCACGGCTTGCAGGGGGCGTTGTCCCTCAACAGTGGAACTGCGGAGATTGTCAATACAACGGTTTCCGGGAATTCCTCGACTGGGTTCGGTGGCGGCATAGTCGCAATCGGCTCGACGACCGTAATTCGAAACTCCACGATCGTTGGAAACCAGGCAGACTCAGATAACAGTGGTGCAGAGACAGGCGGGGGGCTCTTCGGAAACTCCGGACTGATCACGATCCACAATTCAATTATCGCAGGTAACTTCCGCGGCAGTAGTGCTAGCGAGCTTGCGGATGACATTGCCGGCACGCTCACTTCCGCTTCAACCTTCAATTTTGTGGGTGACTCCGGTACCGCTGGCGGCTTGGTTCACGGCGAGAATGGGAACATTCTTGGGATCGACGGCGGTGGCATCATCGACACGAACCTCGTTCTTGATGTCACGCTTGCTGACAACGGTGGCCCAACGCTGACACACGCTTTGGTTGCTGGCAGCCCGGCAATTGACACTGGCAACAATGCACAAGCACTGAATTCAAACGGGGGGGCGTTAGCATCAGATCAGCGTGGTTCAGCGCGTATTCTGGACGGAAACGAAGATGGCACGTTCACCGTCGATATGGGAGCCCATGAGTTGGGCCTCCGAGTGAACACAGACGCAGACACGGTCACGGACATCGAATTCGATCGACTGTCGCTGCGAGAAGCCATCGAAATCGCCAATGGCACGGGCGAGCGGATTACTTTCAATCCGTTGATGTCCGGTTCAACGATCGTACTGGATGGTGAACAGCTCGAGATCACTGGTGACATGACGATCGCGGGGCTTGGTGCCACTGCTCTTACGATTGACGCGAATGGCGGCTCGCGTGTGTTCGAAGTTGATGATGCGAATGTGACGATAAGCGGGTTGGCTATTACCGGTGGAGATGCCAGCGCGAGCCCCGACGAAAGTTCTTTCGACAACCTTGGCGGTGGGATTCTCAACGAAAACGGATCTCTCACACTTACGGGAGTTCACGTCCACGGCAATTCAGCCGAATGGGGCGGCGGAGTTAACAATTGGCGTGGGACTCTGGTTCTGGAGAGCTCAACCATCAACGGCAATATCGCCACCGGTAACGGCGGAGGCTTGTATAACTGGGGCAACGGAGGGGCGGCATCGGCCACAATTGCAAATACGACATTCTCCGGAAACACAGGCAGCACATCTGGAGTGATCAATTGGCCGGGCGACAGTTCGGCAACCATTGTCGCCAACCACATAACGATGGTTGATAACGCCGGGAACGACTTCGTGAATCTCGCGGGCGGGACGGCCACACTGACGAATTCACTGCTCGTGGGGACCACCCAGGGCACACTTACCGCAGCATCTGGCAACAATCTTGTCGTGGCTGGTGCGGATGGGATCGTTGATACCACACTTAGTCACAATGGCGGGCCAACGCAGACCCATGCACTCCTGGAAGACAGTTCCGCGATTGATGGTGGAAGAGCGTCGTCGTTGCCGGATCAGCGGGGGCACGATCGGGTGGAAAGTCCTGACATCGGAGCATTCGAGAAGGCGTTTGCAGGTGTCGACGACACAGCAACAACCACCGCAGGCAACTCAGTAAGCATTGATGTACTGGGCAACGATGTGTCTGGCGATAACACTCGAATCCTCGGATTGACAGGCGCTCAGGACGGCGAATTGACCGGAGACTTTGAGAACGGACCAGTGACGTACACACCCAACGGTGGGTTCACAGGCTCAGATGGATTTAGCTATGCCGTTGGCCTCAAAGCGGACGAGCAGTCGAGTGCGGGAGAGACGGCTGAAGAAGGGAATGCCGTATCTGTTGATGGTGATTGGGCTATCGTTGGTGCTCGACGCGACGACGTTGTCGATCGCAACGCGGGTGCCGCTTTCATCTATCGCCGCAATGGAGCAACGTGGGAGAAGTTTCAGGAACTACGTCCTGCTGAGCTGGAGCTTCGTGATCGCTTCGGATACTCGGTTGCGATAGACGGCACAACAGCTGTCGTCGGAGCTCGCCTCGATGGAGACAACGGGTTTAAATCAGGTTCTGTCTATGTGTTTGAGTTCGACGCGTCTCAGGACAGATTCGTGCAGACACAGAAACTGACGAATGGCTCACAGCGTTCACAGTTTGGCCACGCCGTTGCATTGGATGGCAACACGCTGGTTGTCGGAGCTCGACGTGATCGAGAGGGTTCGGCAAATTCAGGGGCTGTCCATGTCCTCGAACGCACAGTACGTGGCTTCCAGGAAACACACTTTCTAAAAGCAGACGACGGAGCCAAAGGCGATCAGTTTGGGTTCGCAGTCGCAATCTCTGGCGACTCGATTGTGGCGTCAGCTTGGAAGGACAACACAGGTGACGCGGTCGACAGTGGTTCCGTCTATGTCTTCGATCGCAATCAAGGCGGAACGGACAACTGGGGTCAACTCGCGAAGGTAGAAGCGAGTGACCAAGCTCAATTCGACTTGTTTGGTTTCTCCGTAGACTACGGCAACGATGGAAACACGATCATTGTCGGCAAGCCAGTGCGTAGTCGTGAAAACCGAGCAGGTGCTGCATACATCTTGGAACGCAGCGTCAGCCCAGCCGAAACGATCATTCAAAGTTCTAACTCAGCTCCACTGGACAACTTTGGATACTCAGTCAGCATGTCCGGCGATGAGGTCATCGTCGGTGCTCGACTGGACGAAACCGGCGGCAATGCTGCTGGCGCCGCTTATGTGTTTGGCCGCAATGCTGGCGGAAGCAACAACTGGGGCGCCAATCAAACACTGCTTGGCAACAGAAGAGACAGCTTCGGCTTCGCGGTTGCCATGGACGAGAACACCATTCTTGTTGGGGCCAATCTTCGCAATGGCGCAAACGGGGATGGAGCAGAGGACGCTGGTGCGGTCATCTTTGAAGATCGACGAACAGAAAACGCAAACGTATCGATTCAGGTCAACGCTCCACAGTACTCGGGGTCAGGAATCGGGTTCGGTGGCTCCGAAATCACGAATGAGCAACTAGCTCCAATTGTCAATGCCGCGCGTGACTTCTGGGGTCAGCAAGGGCTCACTCCGGAGCAACTGACTGCGCTCCATTCAGCCCAGGTCAACGTTGCTCCGCTAAGTGGTACTCTACTTGGTTTTGAATCAGGCGGAGCTGTGACAATCGACTCGGACGCGGCCGGTCATGGTTGGTACGTCGATCCAACGCCACAAAACCTGAATGACGATACCATCGGCAATCGCATGGATCTTCTATCGAACGTCACGCACGAGCTTGGCCACGTCATCGGGCTGGCTGATCGCTACGACGCAGCCTCATCTGATGATGTCATGCACGGGTTCTTAGGTCTTGGCGAACGCCAGCTTGGCAAAGCACTGTCATTGGACGCTGTCTTTGCGGACACTGGCGACACGAAGGATTCTTTGTTCGCGTTGTAGCCCCTCGCTCCGGAGAAGACACTAATTTCGAGACCACGGACGCCGCTTACCTTTTGTAAGCGGCGTTTTTCTTTTCGTTCCTCGTCAACTTTCTCTCGCAGCCCTTGTCAGTGATGACAGAAGAATCGGACATCGGAGAGACCAAGCATTAGAACGGCCTGTGTGTGTACAGTTGATTTTCCTGTGGCGCTTCAGGGAAGAATGTTGCAGTGGCGATGAGCTACTCGTTCCAAGCTAATTTTGGCGTAACGCG
>JBGCDN010000882.1:0-6419 GCA_045105495.1 Planctomycetaceae bacterium | reverse complement strand
TGACAAGTTCGCTTGAATCTGGAACGGTAACCTTCGAGCTTCTTGAAACTTCAGAATTCCCCCGTGTCAAAGTAACAAGACCAACGCAGCTTTCGGTATCAGCCATCTGCTTCCAGCGTCAGGACGAATCCGGCCCACTCGGATGGACGTGGGTGTACCGACTGCAAGGAGCCAAGGGAATTAGCGAGGCTCAAGTCCATCCTAAGGGTGGTCGCCTTGAAACAGCATTGCCGATGCAAACTGATGACCAAGGGCTTGCATCAATTTCCCTTAGTGGAGACAGCAACGAACTAGTCATCATTCACTACGACACAGGTGACCTCACCATTCCGGAATCTGAGTGGAAAGACGCGAGCATGCAATCACGCATACTGGCGTTACCCAAAGCGAGTTCCATCAGGCCAGAAAACAGTCGCGAATCAGAAGTCGCGTTGCCTGCGTGGGCCAGTCAGTTTGCCAAGACAGAAGTGATCTTGTTTGATGATGACACCGCTTGGAATCTGGTTCAGCGAGACGAGACACAACCAGACACTCAGTCTCTGACAGTCCGACAAATCGAAACAATTCTGTGGCATGACAAAGGCATAATCGCGGGCAAGACGACGATGGCTTTGGAACCATTGCCGAATGGTCAACTGGAAGTGCTGCTTCCACAAGACGTACAGGTTCAGTCTGTTGAAGCCGGGCCCCGAAAACTTGAGTTCGATATGGAGCAACCAACTCTCTTGATCCCCTGCCCCAACATTGAACAGGTAACCGTCCGCTGGACAGTGGCGTCAAACAACAAGACCTTCAGCGTCCCGGCTCCTCTAATGGATGCAGGCGAAATGCTGTTTGCCTTTCTACCCGGATCGCCCGACACAACGATCGTCTCAACGGAATTCGCGAAGATCACTCGAGACGACTACCTGGCAAATCGTTTCTTCACCTCTGATCCACCTGCCGAACCCGCCGGCCTGTTCCTGGGAAGAATCAGTAGCCGAATGAGGCCCGGACAACAACTTCAGATCGTATCGACGTCACGATCAGGCCCGTTAGCTGGCATCGGCCTATTGTGTGGAGTGGTGGTCTTCGCAGGGTCATTTTCTGCGACCCAACTACGAACCAGAAACCGAGTCCCCTTCATTCTGGGCGGCGTCGCTTTGCTACTGATCGTGGCAGGCGGATCTCTTTGGATCGTCGCCGGATTGATACTCACGGCGACCCTCCTGCGATGGTATCTCCCACACAGAATGTGATCTCCCCATTCTGCATGCCCATCCGCTATTCTGCCGCGACACCATTGAAACATCAGCATCGTCAATACCACTCTGGCTGGTTCCCCCAAAATCTGAAACCAGCGTCTGGGTAGGCCGCCGGGCAACAGGAACGACATCATGACTTGGGTGCAGGCCATCATTCTCGGCATCGTGGAAGGGCTAACCGAATATCTACCGGTCAGCTCGACCGGGCATCTCATTCTTGCACAGCGGGCAATGGGTCTCGAAGGCACGGCAGCGAACGCTTATGCCGTTTGTATCCAGGCGGGCGCAATTCTTGCTGTTCTTGGCATCTACCGCGAACGCGTGAAACAGGCTGTCGTTGGGTGGGCTGGAAAGATCGGAATCGGCGGCGGCGATGAAGATGGATTTCAACTTGGAGTGAACCTTATCGCTGCTTTCCTGCCAGCAGCCTTTCTGGGCCTCGCCTTCGACGACATGATCGAGGAATACCTCTTCGGGCTCTGGCCAATTGTCGCCGCATGGTTGATTGGCGGGTTGGCCATACTTGCTGTTGTCGGTTGGAAGAAGCGAAACAGCAAAGACGAGAACGTTGGCTTCTCGCTGAACCACCTTACGTGGAAGATGGCACTCGCTATTGGTTTCATCCAGTGCCTGGCGATGTGGCCTGGAACAAGCCGTTCGCTGGTCACAATTGTTGGCGGCGTTTTGATGGGGCTTTCACTGGCATCGGCCGTTGAATTCAGTTTCCTGCTAGGCGTCATCACCCTTTGCGCGGCAACCGCCTACAAAGCTCTCGAAGCTGGCCCAATTATGGTCGATGCCTACGGCTGGACGCCCATGATTATCGGCTCGATCGCCGCTTGGGGTTCCGCGGTGTTGGCCGTTAAGTGGATGGTCCGATTCCTGCAGGAACATGGAATGGCCATCTTCGGCTACTATCGAGTCATCCTTGCTCTGATTGTCGCCAATGTCATTCTTGCCGGCTGGATCTCTGTCACCCCGACGGAGGACGCATCAAACGGCCCCAGCGATGTAGCCCCCGCAACGTCGACAGAGTAGCCAGATCCTCAGACCCAGTCCCTGCTCCGAAACCACATCCAGCTAATCGCTCATGCGGCGATAACCCGTTCGAAAACACCATCCCACCGCGGCTGCCGCACACGGTGAAACGGAACGCTTCCTTAGAAGCGATCGAGCGAATCGATCCATCGACCGAAAGTCTTGACCTGATCTACAGAGGGATACTCGGTACCTGACGCGATTGAATTTGCGAAGGTCACTGGGTACTTCATTGCTCGCAAGCCGGTGACAGTTGTCTTGACTCTTGGCTGTCGCGGATCTTTCTCTCCGGCGTAGAAATACAACTGAAGTGGGTACTCAGGCCGATTCTCAGGCGGCCGAGCGCGTAGGCCGCCTCCAACCACGATCGATCCTCGCACCAACTCACGATGCTCGAACGTAAGAGCCAGCGTTAGCGCTGCGGACGTCGCGTAGCCATGGACCACAATACGCTGCGGGTCGATGGAATAACGACTCTGCATTAAGTCGACGGTATCCTTCACAAACGGTAGCTCGTTCGCGTTCCAGCCTTCTAATTTCGATGCTTTCGGCGAGACCAGAATCAGGCCTCGCGAATCACAAACGCTTTTCCAGCTCTGCAGTATCTTGGCCTCCATCGTGTCACGGGCGGGGTGCAACCAGACGACAAGACCATACGACAGACCCGGGTTGTAGCTATCAGGAACATATGCCCAATAATCGTGCTGGTGGGTTTCGAAGGTTTCCGAATATCGACCGATCTTGACTTCGGGTTTCTTATCCGGAGCCGGCAACTTGGGTTCCGGAAGATCGACCACTGTGTCTTCTGGATGAGAAGAAAGCTCTGCTTCCAGCGTCTTCTCGCCATCCTCACGCTGCACGGCGACCTCGACAGCCTCTCCCGGTCGAATGCGACCAACGGCATTGGCCAAAGTACTGGGGTCTGCGAAGCTTTCTCCGTTTAGCTTCACGATTACATCGCCCGCAACAACACCAGCAGCAGCGGCAGGAGAATCCGGCACTACGAATCGAACTTCAACTCCGGCCGCCTCGTCCGTCGTTCGAACTGGTAGGACGCCGAGGAACCCTGGCTCCCACGGAGGAAGCTCTGCAACCAATTTGAAATCAGCGGATAGCAGTTCTTCACCACGTTCAAACTTCACTGCAATCTGATCGCCCGCATACTTGTTGCCGAGCGCGTGTCGAACCTGAGCGATCCGCTGGACCGGCTTCCCATCGACTTCAACAATCACATCTGCTTTGGTCATGCCTGCTTTCTCTGCAGGCGAACCATATCGCAAGGCCCCAATTTCCGGCTTCTGACCATACATCACGCTGGTTGAAAACGAGACACCAAGCAGCCCGCGCCTGAGATCTTTTCCTCCTCGCAGTCGCTTAACCGAATCCAATGCTGTCTGGATTGGAATTGCGAATCCAATACCTGAATCGTACCACTCGACACCAGCCATCGAATCTTCGGACCGCGGCGACAAAGGAACCAGGATTCCCTGCACTCGACCAGCAATATCCAGCAAAGCGCCGCCGTAGTTGACCGGAGAAACCTTGGCGTCCGTTTGAATCGCCTTCCCCCAAACGCGATTCACCGCGCTGACGATTCCCACCGACACAGAAGGCGCATCTGGATTCAGAGTTCGCCCGACAGCCAACGACCACTGGCCAACTTCGATATCCATGGGCGGCACTGGAACAGGTGGTTTCAACCCGCTGGCGTCCACTTTCAACAACGTCAGTTGTAACACATGGTCTGTAGCGACTTTCGTTGCTGCAAGCCGACGCCCATCAGCAAGCCGCACCAGAATTGAGGTCGGCTTGGCCGCGAACACGAACGCACTCGTCAGAATCTCGCCGTCTTCTGAGACAACCATCCCGGTTGTCGATGCCGACCCTTCAATGGTTCCGGCAACTCGATTCAATCCACCAATTGTTTCAATCTGAACCAGTGAAGGATCAACGCGAGCAACAGCTTTTTGGAACGCACGCTGTTCCAGAAGATCCAAGTCATCCTGAGCACCGAAAGTCTGTGGCAGTTCTCCACAGCATGCCACCGCAATCATAAGCGTAAGCAAATATCTCATCGGTTGCCCTGCCTTCCGCCGCCTCTAAGAGCTTTGCGTGGCGTTTCGATCTGGAAGGTCTTCAACGTATCACCGCGTCGAACGACAATCTCGATCTGGCGGCCTGGCAGCAAACCGCCAACCGCGTCTCGAACTTCACTACAGGAACGAACCAGTCTGTCGTTCACAAACACCAGCAGATCTTCCCGTTGAATGCCGGCGGTCTCGCTAACGGATCCACGAAGCACAGAATCCACATATCCCGGCGTTCGCTGAACCACGTTGGGAACAAGAACCAGCCCCAGATCCTCCGGCTGGAAATTCTTCGCGGCTTGATCATTGGAACGAGTGCTCTTCGCGGTGAAACGTCCCTCGACGATTTGAGCGACTGTCCCACGCAGAGTCGTCAGGGGCACCGCGTAGTTCACCCACGTATTGGTTTGAGCGTTCCGAAGTTGTCGGCCAATCAAAGCGACGGGGCGTCCACTGAGTGTCGTTAGAAGCCCACCTTCTGAACCTGCGTTATTCGTAATCGCATCGATCACATAAAGTTCACTGTCGATCGAAACATCGGAAACACCCCGCTTCGTTGACAATTTCGAACGTGCCGAAATCACGCCGTGCACCACTGACACTGGCTCGTCACCCTTTGCAACCTTAAACATGTTGCTGAAGGCCAGAACTCGAGTACCCACAGGAACGTCACGTGCATCCTGCAGCTTGTAGGCTGGAAAGTTCTCGTCGCCCGATTCCAGCTTCAGCACCGCAAGATCAAGCGATGGTTCTGCATTCACAACCGCAGCCTGAAACCGACGCCCATCGTGTAGTACCACAGAAAGTTCCGGCGTGTCCAAAACATGGTTCCAAACCGTCATCACGTACCCGCGCGGGTCGATCATCACGCCGCTACTGTAGGAATGCAGGTTACGGATTCCGCCAGCCCCATAGATCTTCACAATCCGAGCCTGAACAAGATCAATCCGGGACTGGGCGGTGGCAGAGGAAGGGATGACGCTCGCCAGCAGGACAGCGACGATGGCAAATCGAGTAAGAAGCACGTTCACTTCGCCGCTCCCGAACCGGAGCGAAACGAAACTTTCTCGACCTGAAAAATGCCGTAAAGGGTCTCACCTGTCCGCACTTCAATGCGAGACGGCAGACGACGACCATCGTAATTTTCAAACTGACCGAACCGAACTTCGCACTCATCTGCGTCTTCAGAAAGCCGAGAATCGAAACCAAGCAGGCGGGGTTCGTCACGCGAAAAGTACCACCGCGTTTCGATAGAACCTTCCACCGATCTCAACACATCGACTTTCCCACCCGTCCCATCAATTGGCTCGGCGCCAAAGTAGGCGTGCTCGGTAAACCCTTCTTCACCTTCCGTCAACAACCGGCGCAAATGACTCATGGCAGTGAGAAACCCACCGCTATCAGACGGCTCGTTCTCCGCTTGCCAATCGTCTGCTGGCTGGTAATAGCTCTCTGATTCGCCGAGGGAGAACCCAAGCCCCTTCGAGGCCAATACTATTTCGAAAGACTCATCGCCGGCCGTGACACCGGACATGATCCATGTTTCGTTCGCGACAAACTGCCCCCATTCTTCAAGCATCGTATGCAGCTTGTCACGCTTCAGTTTGTTGAAGTGAGCATTCGCGAAACCGCTCTTCTTCACAAGCATTTTCTGATACTTCTCTGGCGGCTTCGGAGGCGGTTTTTGGCCGGGTGGCAAACGCTTCGGTTGTCCCGAATTTTTCTTGCTGAACTGAGCCATTTCGGATTCGCTGTGGAGCGGACGCAATCGCACCATCACTCGTTTCAGTTGATCGCCCTCACGGAATGTGAGCGGTAGTTTCCATCCGTTTGGATAGATCCCAAGGATGTTCTTGAACTGGTTGACACTACGGATCGGCCGCCCGGCGAACGACACGATTTCAGATTGTTCTCGAACTCCACGGCGGTACGCATCGGAAGACTCGAGGAGCTGATCGACTATGACAGAACCATCCAGTGTGGCTGCAACCGTCATGGACAGTGAGCCATGATCAACAATCCGCCCACTCTTCAAATGATCCATGAAGTG
>JBGCDN010000881.1:0-5844 GCA_045105495.1 Planctomycetaceae bacterium | reverse complement strand
GGAACCATCAGGCCACCAATGACCAGTCCGATGCCATTGATGGTGTCTGATACGGCAACCGCTTTCAGTCCACCGAGGATGGCGTAACAACCGCCGACAGCAGCAAGCATTGATGCTACCAGAACAAGGTTGTTCATTTTTCCATCTTTCCCCTGCCAACCAGTCAGAGAAGGTACGTCGAACACTTCGATCATGAAGATGGAACCGGAGTACAGTACGAACGGGAGTACGACGACAACGATTGCTGCGAGGAACATCACAGATGTAAATGTTCGAACTCCTTTGCCATATCTCAGCTCAAGAAATTGAGGAATGGTTGTGATGCCACTCTTCAGATAACGCGGAAGGAACACGATCGCCATGGCCACGATCGATAGTGACGACCAAACCTCCCATGCCATTACCAGCATCCCGTTTTGGAAGGCGCCGCCGTTAAGGCCGACGAGTTGTTCGGTACTGAGATTGGTCAGTAGTAATGAACCGCCGACGACGAACCATGAGAGGCTTCGTCCAGCGAGAAAATAGCCGGTTGACGTTTCGGTGTCGTCTTTACGAGTGGCTCGCCACGAAATGAAAGCGACGAGAGCAGTGAAGGCCAGAAACGGCAACAGCTGAAACATGTGAAATCCGGGTCGGCGTATCGATGGAAGGTACTGCGACAGTTGCTGACGAGAATGAGAGCAAAAGCTCGCTCCGCTAGCAGAGCTTCGAACGGCTAATCTTCGAAGCACACGTAAGAGTGCCGATGACACCACCGTAAAGCAAGCGCAAGCGTTCCGCTTGACCGGGTGCGGCAGCGGGGTGGACTGGTGTGCATTGGGAGGGTTGTCGCCGCTTGGGCGGTGTCTCGGGTGCGGGTCACCGGCTGGACGCACTGGGCTCTCTCACCGGCCCGGACCACGTGCTGACGATATCGAGTGCTGGGTTCCGTCGTTTGCATTTCGCTGCGAACCGGTCTCCACGTCGGAACGAGAGGAGAATCGCAGAGCCGCCATCTGTGTCGAGGTAGTGTGAGTGCACCCATCGATCGAAGGGGAGTCCCGGCGTTTCCGGTTCGGTTTCGTAGTGTGCTTCGCGAGTCGCTTCCGTGGGAACCGGATGCGGCGTGATCGTGCGAATCTCGTCGGGAGTCCACCAGCATTGCTTTAGTCCCCAACCAAGTGTTGGAGAATCGACGATCAGCGTACCCGTGTCGAGTTTTGCGACGATGACTTTCGGATTTCGAAAGCGACCGTTTCGTGCGAGAGCTCGTTTCCATTTGTGGTTGGACCACAGCCATCTTGGTAACAGCGAGGCAAAGAACATCAGGGCGAGTGCAAGAGCCGGAATCGCGACGACGATCACGAATGGAGCGATGACGATCGTGTAGAGGCAGCGGCCAAGGACATTGAAGGCTCTGTGCATTGGGCAGGCTGCGTATGCCGTGATGACGTTACTTGGTCAGACGATGGGGTGAGAGAAAGCCGAGCTTTGCGTTCCAATCTTACTTCAACGCCGTCCACCCAGAGAGGTCTCGACATGGTTTTCAAGTCGGCCAGCGGTCGTTTCGGCTCTTCTGAACAGGCAAGAGGCAACGAATATTCATCGTCCAGAATGAGTGATGAGGTCGAAAACGCCGACTGAGAGCACTGAATATCGAAACGGTTCAAATGTTCACGTTACTTTTCCTGAGAATCCTTGGCTCATCGGCACCATTCTGTCCGACTTCCTGGTACCGTATCCGCTTCGGTAATTCAGACAAAGATTTCGAAGTCACAGCATGAGCGAATTCTGCATGCTGGTTGGATTCGCGCTCGCCGCGTATTCAATCGTCGCCAACGACTCAATCCAGACACTGGGAACATTTCTCAGCTCAAACCACAAGCGTCCTTGGTGGCTTCTTTGGGCGTGGATTTCTTCGATCCTTGTCGTCACGGTTCTCTGGGGTTGGTACGCCAGTGGTGGCGATCCGGCTTTTGGTCGACTGGATAAGAAGGGCATCGATTTACCATCGACCTTCAATTGGCTTTACGTCGTCCCGCCACTCGTTCTGGTCCTTCTCACACGCGCCGGGATTCCGGTAAGTACGTCTCTGTTAGTCCTAAGTGCGTTCGCAACTTTGACAGCGCTGCAGGCGGGGGAACCGGTCGACATGTTCGAACCGGGCGGCTCGGCTGGTGTGTTCTCGAAGATGCTCAAGAAGTCGCTGGTTGGATACGTGCTCGCGGCAGCTGTTGGGCTACTGGCTTATGGGCTGATCATCGTGACGCTGGAACGACGTTTCCAAAATGACCGAGAAGGACGTGACAACCCGCACCCGGCTTGGTTTGTATTCCAATGGTTGTCGACCGGGTTCCTATGGAGCATGTGGTTGGTCCAGGACCTGGCCAATGTGTTCGTTTATCTGCCACGCCGATTGGGTGGTCTGCACATCGGGCTGGCCCTGGCCGGCATGGTGTTGACGCAGGCGTATATCATTCGCAGCGGCGGCGGCAAGATTCAAAAGGTTGTTGCGGAGAAGACGAATACGGTCGACCTACGTTCGGCTACGTTTATCGATTTCTTCTATGGCCTTGTGCTGCTGTTCTTCAAAGTCGATTACATCCCGAAGTTGTTCGCTTCGGCCGGGTGGACAATCCCATGGCCGCCGAAGATGCCAATGAGTACCACTTGGGTATTCCTTGGGCTACTGGCTGGCCGCGAGCTTGGTATGTGGTTGCGTCTGCGGCATTGCAAAAGCAATCAGCTTCGCGGTTTCATTTCTCGCGACCTAGGCAAGGTGGCGTTTGGAACCGCAGTCAGTGTGGCGGTCGCTTTCGGTATTCCCTACGCCGCCATGCACATGGGACTCGGAACTGCCAAGACGGGAACCGTAGCCGAGTCAGTAGAAAGTCCGGTTAGCGAGACACCCGCAGCGACTGTCGCTTTGCCAAGCCACTCGCTGGCCACGACTCCCTAAAACGCTGCTTTTTCCGGCGTTGAGATTGTCTGGCGTAATATTCATCGGCCGATGAACAGTCTGTGTGTTCGAGTGTTGGGTCTGTCCGCTCTGGGAGTGTGAACGTCGGCACCGTCGTGTTGGGCTGGCTTCACTTTACCTACGTCGCGGGCACCTTTTCGGCGTCGATTGAGCCACATTCAAAGCAGTTTGGCTGGCACTCCCGGTTCCTCTACAATTGACATCACACACTGAAAACGCGTTCTCGACGCTCCTAGGAATATAAAATGTCCCAACTCAACGACGCTTTTGGAGCACTTAGCACCCTTTCGACCAAGGGTGGCGATGTGCAGTTCTACAGCCTTGGCAAGCTCCATGACGACGGGCTAACCAACATCCACAAGCTGCCGTATTCGATTCGAGTTCTCCTCGAAGCAGTGTTGCGGAATGTGGACGGCTTCGTCGTAAGCGAAGAGGACGTGAAGCGGCTCGCTGGCTGGGACGCGAAGAACCCAAAGCCGTCCGAAGTTCCGTTCAAGCCGGGTCGCGTTGTCCTGCAGGACTTCACCGGTGTACCGGCCATCGTGGACCTCGCTGCACTGCGGTCGGCCATGGTTCGCATGGGTGGCGATCCGAAGAAAATTAACCCGCTGGTTCCGTGTGACTTGGTCATCGACCACTCAGTCCAAGTCGACGAATTCGCCAGCAAGTTCGCGCTGCAGTTGAATGTCGATCGCGAGTTCGAACGCAACGCCGAACGATACGAATTCCTCCGCTGGGGTCAGCAGGCGTTCGACAACTTTGGCGTGGTTCCTCCAGCGACCGGCATCGTTCACCAAGTGAATCTCGAATACCTGGCCAACGTTGTGATGACCAAAGACGGCGTTGCATTCCCTGACAGTTTGGTCGGAACCGACAGCCACACCACGATGATCAACGGACTGGGTGTTGTTGGTTGGGGCGTCGGCGGAATCGAAGCTGAAGCCGTGATGCTGGGCCAACCAGTTTACATGCTCACGCCAGAAGTCTGCGGGTTCAAACTGACTGGTAGTCTGGTCGATGGAGCCACTGCGACGGACTTGGTTCTGACCGTTGTCGAGATGCTGCGAAAGCACGGCGTGGTTGGCAAGTTTGTCGAGTTCTATGGAACCGGTTTGAGCTCGATGAGTCTCGCCGACCGAGCGACTCTGGCCAACATGGCTCCGGAATACGGAGCGACCATGGGCTTCTTCCCGGTCGACGACGAAACGCTGGGCTACATGGAACGAACTGGTCGCGACGCCGAAACGATCGACCTTGTCGAACGGTACTGCAAAGCACAGCACCTGTTCCGCACTGACGATTCACCAGACCCGGAATTCACCAGCGGTCTTGAACTCGATCTAGCCACCGTCGTTCCATCGATGGCCGGACCACTGTTGCCACAGCAACGCATTCTGCTGTCAGACATGAAGAAGCAGTGGCACGTCGATTTGAAAGATACGTTCGGCAAAGATGCTCCTTCTGATCCTGTCACCGTCGAAGTCGGTGGCCCTGGCGAAGACAGCCTGCTGCCCGTCGTAGGTGCAGGCGGAACCGATTCAGGCGGCGGCACTGCTGTCGCCGAACAAGTGAAGCTGACTGACGGAGCCGTCGTCATTGCAGCCATCACATCGTGTACCAACACCAGCAACCCATCCGTCATGGTCGGAGCTGGTTTGCTTGCGAAAAACGCACTCGCAAAAGGGTTGCAGCGTAAGCCTTGGGTGAAGAGTAGCCTGGCTCCTGGTAGCCGCGTTGTTACTGAGTACCTCGAAAAGTCTGGTCTCAACGAACCGCTGGACGCACTCGGTTTCCAAACCGTCGGCTATGGCTGCACCACCTGCATCGGCAACAGTGGTCCGCTGCCGAAGCCAATCGACGACGCCATCAGTCAGGGCGATCTCGTCGCGTCATCGGTTCTCTCCGGCAACCGGAACTTCGCCGGACGAATTAGCCAGAGTGTCAAAGCCAACTACCTGGCCAGCCCGCCGCTGGTTGTTGCCTACTCGCTGGCCGGAACCACCGACATCGATCTCACCACCGATCCAATTGGTCAGGACACCGATGGCAACGACGTGTTCCTGAAAGACATCTGGCCATCGCAGCAGGAGATTAACGACACCATCGCCGCTTGCATGTCGCCGCAAATGTTTATCGACGAATACAGCAACGCGACCGTTGGCCCACCGGAATGGCAGGCCATCAAGACCAGCGAAGGCGACATCTACGAGTGGAACGATGCCAGCACCTACATTCAGGAGCCACCGTTCTTCGTCGATATGCCGGCCGAACCGGCCCCTATCGAATCCATCGAAGGCGCTCGTTGTCTTGTGAGCTGCGGCGATTCCACAACCACCGACCACATTAGCCCCGCCGGAGCGATCAAGCCGACCTCACCGGCCGACGAATACCTGCAAAGCAGCGGTGTCGAGATCCGCGACTTCAACAGCTACGGCAGCCGCCGCGGCAACGACCGAGTCATGACGCGTGGCACGTTCGCCAACATTCGCCTGAAGAACATGTTGGTCCCCGGCAGCGAAGGCAGCGTGACGGTTCACCACCCAAGCAGCGAAGAGACATCAATCTACGACGCCGCGATGAAGTACAAGGAAGAAGGAACCCCACTCGTCGTCTTGGCCGGCGAACAATACGGAACCGGTTCTTCCCGCGACTGGGCCGCCAAGGGAACATTCCTCCTCGGCATCAAAGCCGTCATCGCCACCAGCTACGAACGCATCCACCGCAGTAACCTGGTCGGCATGGGCGTCCTGCCCCTCCAATTCCGAGAAGGCGAATCCCGAGAAACCCTGGACCTCGACGGAACCGAAACCTTCAACATCCGCCTGGACGATAACCTCGAAGCCCAACAAGCCGTCGAAGTCACCGCCACCAAAGCCAACGGCGAC
>JBGCDN010000880.1:0-5063 GCA_045105495.1 Planctomycetaceae bacterium | reverse complement strand
ACGAAATTTTCAAACGATGTGAATGGGCCAAACTGTCGTGACGAAACAATCGCTTCGATCGCGGATTCCGAAATGCCTGAGATCATCCGGAAGCCCAGCCGAATTGCATGTGTCTCTGCGAGCTCACCCGGTGTGCGAGTTGAAACATCGGCAGTGGTAACTTCGGCCTTGAGAAGAGCCGCTGAACCTCGCAGGCTTAATGGGCGAGGAACCCCGGCAGTGGCCGCATCATATCGCACCTGCTTCCCACTTTGAGTCTTGCCACTGTTTGGTTTGGGGCCGCCATCTTTTCTGTTTCTTTCCAGCGTGCAGTTCCAGTCGCTGAAGTTGACATCGACCGGTCGGACTTCCACGCCATGCCGCCGCACGTCGGCCACCAGCTGAGCGGGTGCGTAGAAGCCCATGGGCAGACTGTTCAGGATGGAGGCCGTGTAAGCAGCCGGGTAGTAGCACTTTAGCCAACAAGAAATCCAGGTAAGCCGAGCAAAGCTGGCGGCATGCGATTCAGGGAAGCCGTAGTCGCCGAATCCACAAATTTGCTTAAACAGCCGCTCGGCAAACTCTTCTTCATAGCCGTTGTTAACAATGCCCTCGATCAGCTTCTTTTGAAACTTCTCGATCAACCCTGCCTTACGCCACTTTCCCATCGCTCGCCGAAGCTGGTCTGCTTCTTCCAGGCTAAAGCCACCCGCCACAACCGCCAGACGCATGGCTTGTTCCTGAAAAATTGGAACACCGTACGTCTTGTGAAGAACCTGCTTAATCTCATCGCTCGGATAATCTGGTGTCTCACCGGTTCGCTTAAACTTCTCGCGGTTCTTCAAATACGGATGAACCATGTTGCCCTGAATCGGGCCTGGTCGAACAATCGCCACCTCAACAACTAAATCGTAAAACCGTTCCGGCCGTAACCGCGGCAACATACTCATCTGCGCGCGGCTTTCGATTTGGAATACGCCGATAGTGTCCGCTCGGCAAATCATGTCGTAGACCGGGTTGCTGCTTTCTGGTGTTTCGTCACCGGGAATCGATTCAAGACCCAGGTTGCGGTCGTAATGCCGTTCCAAAAACGTGAAGCATTTTCGAATGGCTGTCAGCATCCCCAGGCAAAGACAATCGACCTTCAAGATACCCAACGCTTCAAGGTCGTCCTTGTCCCATTGCACAACCGTACGGTCAGCCATCGCCGCATTCTCGATAGGCACCATTTCGCACAACGGACCGTTGGTCATCACCATGCCCCCAACATGCTGCGAAAGATGGCGCGGAAATCCATAGATTTCACGAATCAGTCGAACCAACCGCTGCGTCGTAGGAGCATCGGGGTTCAGGCCGCTTTCCTTAATTCGCTCAGCAAACACGCCGGGTGTTTCCCACATACCCATCGCCTGCGACACTTGCAGTGCGCGATCTGTTGAGAACCCAAGCGCTTTGCAAAGATCCTGGGCGGCAGACCGACCACGGTAAGTAATGACCGTCGCCGCTAAACCCGCTCGATCTCGACCATACTTGTTGTACAGATATTGCAGTACTTCTTCTCGCCGTTCATGCTCGAAATCGACATCAATATCTGGAGCCTCATTCCGTGCTCGGCTAATGAATCGTTCAAACAAGACATCCACTTCGTTTGGATCAACCGATGTCACACCAAGACAAAAACACACAACCGAATTGGCCGCAGAACCACGCCCCTGACACAAAATATCCCGGCTCCGTGCGAAGCGAACCAGGTCCCAGACGGTTAGAAAATATGCTTCGTAGTGCAGATCCTGAATTAGTTCGAACTCGTGCAAAATGAGTTTTTGAACGCGTTCAGGAACACCATCCGGATACCGCTCGTTCGCGCCTTCCCAGGTTAGTTGTTTGAGGTAGTCCAGGGGCGGCATGCCTGGTGGGCCAAGTTCTTCCGGATACTCGTAACGGAGTTCATCCAGCGAGAATGTGCAACGATCAGCTACCTCCGTCGTCCGCTGCAGGATAGATGGGTGGTCAGCGAACAGTTTTTGCATCTGAGCAATTGGTTTGAGGTAGCGCTCGGAGTTCGGAAACATCCGATGGCCCAATTGGCCAACTTCACAACCATGCCGAATCGCTGTCACAACATCCTGCAACTGGCTTCGATCACGAACGTGGTAATGCACATCGTTCCCGGCAACCAAAGGGACATCGGTTTGATTCGAAGCATGAACCAGTCGCTGCAAATGCAGTTCGTCATGACAGCCCAAGTGTCGTTCAGCCAGAGCGTATGTTCGATCCCCAAAGATGTTTTTGTACCGGGTGAGTGTGGAAGCCACATCGGTACCAATCCCGCTGGTGATCACACATGCGAGCAACCCTTGTTCGTGCTGCACCAGGTCATCAAACATCAGCAAGCACTCACCCTTCGGCGCACGGCGGCGGCCTGTGGTAAGTAGTCTCGCTAAGCGTCCGTAGGACTTTCGGTCTGTGGCAAGAAGAACAACTGGCGACGCATCGGCCGGAGTTACCTCCGCGCCAACCAGTAACTTGAGCCCCACTTCCTTTGCTGCCACATGGGCTCGGACGACCCCAGCAAGACTGTTGCGGTCTGTCACGGCCAGAGCGGAATATCCATGACTCGCAGCAGTTTGAACCAATTCGTCGGGGTGCGACGCCCCTTCCAGAAACGAAAAATTCGTTTTGCAATGCAATTCTGCATAGCGCAGTGTCGGAGGGGGCAGGGCGGTTTCAGTTACCGACTGCAGATCAGGAACGCGCTTCGATAGACGAGGAGGATCGGGCATGGTTTAGGTGTGCTGAGGCCAAGCGGTTAGTTAAACACACCGTGCAGAAACCATTCACCATTCTGCACGTTTTGAAATACCCATAATTGCACGCCTTGATCTGTCTCGATCCGATAGTAATCGCGAACAGTATTCGCATCGCGCCACCAGCCAGTATGAATCCGTTCCGGCCCCCAACTTTTGACAACCGGATGGACTCGACCGTGCCATCGAACGTTGTACGGCGGGCTATGCCCTGAAACAGTCACCACGTCGATTTGTTTGACTTCTCGTTTCAGGTTCAACGGACGCACAGATACCGACTGTGTTCTTTGTTCAAAACTATCGGCCTGCTGTTGTGTCGAACCGCTATTTGGCGGCGACCAACCAGCAGATTTATTCTCTGTGGGTGATAGCACTTCACCCCGAGTGACTGGTTCGAAGCGGAAAGCGCGTTCTGGTTGTGGGTCGGGGATCGCATGAGCCAGCATGACGGCTTCTTCACCGAGTCGACTACTCATGCGTTCAAAAAGCTGATCACGTTCACGCCGGGCTTTTGTTTCATCGCGGCAGGCAAAAAGTGTTTCCTGCCGAGGATCTAAGGGAGCTGACGAAATGAGCTCGACTGTGATCTCGCAAATGTCATTTGGTGTGGTTACCGTTTCCAGCTGTGTTTTGACCAACCGCATTAAGTGTGGCAATGATGCCGTTGGGCGAATAAGCCCCACGGTAAAATCGGTTAGCTCTCCCAGTTCTCCCTGAAGCAGAATGTGAGCACGTTGGATGCCATGGCGATCGGCTTCGAGTGAATGCAATGTTCGTGTTAGTAATCGTTCGATTGCCATCTCGATGACACGGCGGTCTGAAATGACATATTCAAATTGCCAACGTTCGATTGTTGGACGCGGCGGGAGTTCTGGTGTGATCGGTTCTGCAATCTCGCCAAGAGCCTGGTCGATGCGTTTATGCAGCACGTCCCCGAATCGTGAGGGCAGGGTGGACTTTGGCAGTTTGAACAACTGACGAACGTGCCGCAGGTCTAGCTCAGCAAGTGTTTCAACAACAGCTTCCGGCAAACGCAGTGCCCCGACTGGTAGCGACTGCAGAACTGTTCGACCATCACCGGCAGGAATCAGAACCGGATGATTTTGCTTCGACGGTGGTCCGGGCCTACCCATTCCATAATGAGTAGCCGCCCAGGCCATGCCTACCGTGTCAGCAATCGCGACTTTCGCAAAGATCCTGACTTTCTGCAGCTCATCCAAAACATGCCGCGCCATCGCGCGTTCGTTTTTGAATAGGTGGGTGATGCCCTCAAGATTGATGAGCAGGCATTCGGGGCGATCTGCGTCTTCGACTCCCACAACGGGGCTGAACCGTCGACACCAGACAGCCAGGTCTCGCAGGCGATTGCGATCAGCTTCCGGATCGTAAGGTTCAAAATGTGGATCAGATGAAGAAGACAGACACCCCTCACGCATGCCATCCTGCGGGCCTGTAGGACGACTTGCGTTTTGTTGAGGGGTATCTGCCGTGACTGCAAAGTGTAGTAGAGCTTCCGCTTCTGCCTTCGGAATTCCGGGTCGAACTCCCATCTTGAGAGCACGTCTGGAGCAGGCGACGATTTGAAACTTGCCGCGGCCGGAATCTTCAAAAATTACCAGTGTTTGCTTTTTAAGCTCCGGTTTTTCGAGACTGAGTCTCTGGAGAGGCCAGCCGGGAAGCCAGATGCACATTATTCGTTTCATCGTAGATCTCCAGTTCGATCTGGCCACCCTCCATTCGACCTCGGCAATGAAGTAGTTGAATTCTTAAGCGACGTGAGTTCATCAAGTGGTCAGAGTTATTCTGTGCGAAACACTTATCAGAGCGTTCCTGCAAAAGAGCTCTATCTCCTTTATGGGCCACTTTTTCTTCACAAATTGGCTCCACCAAAAATCGAGCATCCGCCCACGAACGCTGCTTTTCGAATCGCGAAGGTCGAATCAAAAATCCAATTCCTCCACCCGCTTCCGTCGCCAGTTGCAATCGACGAAAGACCTGATCAGTAAGGTGATCAACCCACACCATGGTGATTGAGACTCCTGAACAACGCAGCGACTGTTCGAAGGCCCAAAGCGCTTCACCAACATGCTTAGGGCGAATCACAACAATCTGCGACAGAGAGACTCCCAAACGTGTTAACGCTGGCGGATAGAACTCACCGGTGGAATCGACAACAACCAGCGTGCTGGTCGAAGTAAGCACACGGCCAGCCAAAATGGTTGCAAGGGTGCTGCCACCACCTCCCTGTGGTGACAGCCATTCAATCATTGTTCCTCC
>JBGCDN010000879.1:0-4503 GCA_045105495.1 Planctomycetaceae bacterium | reverse complement strand
CGCTCCCGGCGAAGTCACTCAGCTTCTCGCAGCCATTGAATCCGGACATGTAAGCGCCGACCAATTGCTCCCGCTGGTCTATCGCGAACTGAAGCGACTGGCCGCAGCACGCATGGCCAACGAACGCGTGGACCACACGCTGCAGCCAACGGCGTTGGTTCACGAGGCTTACGTTCGACTCATAGACAGCGAGAACGCAAAACCGTGGGACTCGCGCGGCCACTTCTTCGGTGCTGCTGCTGAAGCCATGCGCAGAATTTTGATTGAGAACGCTCGGCGAAAACAACGCATTCGCCACGGCGGCGAACACACACGTGTCACCCTAAGCGACGCCGACGCCATCGCGCCGCCAGTCGATCATCACGACTTACTGACACTGAACGACGCCCTTGAAGCGTACGCCGCCGAAGCGCCAGACCGAGCCGAGCTAGTCAAGCTTCGGTACTTCGCCGGACTCAGCGAACAAGAAGCCGCCGATGTCCTTGGCATCTCGCGAGCAACCGCATCCCGGTGGTGGACGTTCTCGAAAGCCTGGTTGCTGGATCGGATGGGACCTTGACTGAGATGGCTAGAACAACGCCCCGCCAACTTGCTCCCTCTCCCCCGGAAACACACCCGTTGAAAAACAGAACAATCCAATTCGGGGGAGAGGGTCGGGGTGACGGGCCTGGGAACCGGACCGTGTACACCACAGAAATTCTGGCTTCTTCCCTCGCCCTATCCCTCTCCCCCAACATCGTTGGAGAGCAAACCAAAGCTACTCGCGGGGAGAGGGAACTTCATCTGCGCAGATGCGTTTCAAAGAAACTTCTCTGACTCGTAGACAAATCGTGCGCATCAACACATCACTAATTTATTCCTCGCCCCACAGAAGTCGATTCGCCGTGGACCCTTCACCAAATCCTTACCAAACACCCGATCCGGTTCCGGAACCGAAAAGCGATTGGACCACCTGGAACCCGTTTCAGTCAGAGATCGTTCGTGAGATTGCTTCCCACCTTACACCGTCTGAGAAGCGACGGATGACGAAACGTGGGCTGCTATGGGGGCTATGGAGCGGGTTCGGCTTTTCTTTGCCGTTGGGTTTCACCTGTATTGGCATGACCGTTGGACGCATCAATTGGTTCTTGATAGCGCCTTGCATCGCTCTTGCCATCGGCTATCTGATAAGCGTCCGACCTTTTCTCCGGAGTCAAAAAGAACTTCTTGCAGACACCGAATGGGCTCAGGCGAACGGAATTAATGCACAGCAGATAAAGTTGACCCGCTGGTTCTAATCGAATCTCTCGAAAAAACATGAGGCGCGGTCTCGTCTGGCGTCGCATGACGTTGTGAATCCCGTAATCTGGAGTCACAACTATGTCTGACGAACAGCCAAAACAAAGCTCAGAGGCGACGAAAACGCCCGATCCCCAGTCGATCGAAGGTCTGTTCCTCGCAACGCTGGGCAAATCGACGCCCGAAGAACGCGACGCGTTTCTGGAGGAAGCATGCGGCGAAGACACCGATCGCCGTATGCGAATCGTCGCGCTGTTGAGAGCTTACGAAGATGCAGGCAGCTTTCTCGAACGCCCCGTATCTGGTGTCCATGCAACGCAATCGCTGGACTTAAGCTTCCTCGAACCGTCCGACGATCCGGGCCTGCTTGGAAAACTTGGGCAGTACGAGGTCTACGAGCTCATCGGTCGTGGCGGAATGGGCATAGTCTTCCGGGCTCGCGATCCCAAGCTCAACCGTATTGTCGCTATCAAAGTGCTTGCACCAGAACTTGCAGCACACGGAAACGCTCGTCACCGGTTCCTGCGAGAGGCGCAAGCGGCCGCAGCGATTAGTCATCCGCATGTGGTCACGATTCACGCGGTTGAAGATCAATCTGAAAGTGAGAACCGAAAGCTGCCGTTCCTGGTCATGGAGTGTATCGTCGGTCAGACGCTGCAGCAGAAGATTGACAAGCAGGGTCAACTGCGGCTGACGGAAATCGTCCGCATCAGTCAGCAAATCGCTGAAGGTCTTGCGGCGGCTCACAAGCAGGGCCTCATTCACCGCGACATTAAGCCCGCAAACATCCTGCTCGAAAACGGAGTTGAACGCGTCAAGATTACAGACTTCGGTCTGGCTCGAGCGGTCGACGATGCCACCATCACACGCACAGGCGAAGTCAGCGGTACGCCGCAATACATGTCGCCCGAACAAGCTGGTGGTGAACACGTCGATCATTGCAGCGACCTGTTTAGTCTCGGCAGCGTCATGTACGCGATGTGCACCGGCCGCTCACCATTCCGAGCGACGAGTCTTGCGGCTGCGATCAAACGAGTCTGTCAGGATGATCCTCGGCCGATCAACGAAATCAATCCCGATCTCCCGGCATGGCTGCTTGAGCTCATCACGCAACTATTGCAGAAAGACTCAAGTCAAAGACCGCAGTCCTCGGCGGAGGTAGCAACGTTCCTCGAACAGCATCTGGCCAATCTGCAGCAACCTGGCCGCGTTGCTGAACCGGTTCTACCGGCTCCTACGCCCGTTCAGAAAACTCCAGCTGCCGTCGCTCTCGCGGTCTCTTCGCCGCCACCGAATCGTACCCCTCTGTCCCGACGGCCAATGTTCTGGTGTGGAATTCTCTCGATTCTGGCACCACTCATTATCACAAGCATCGCTGCGGTTCTATCCATGAATCGCATCGTCTCGTCCAAGAGTATGCCGGGCACTGAGTTCTTTCTGGTTTCAGTGTATGTCTTCGTGCCGGCTGGCTTCCTGTTGATCATTGCGACCCTGGCAAGCTCGACAGACAGGAAACAGCGCAAGTACTTGTGGCTGTACCTGTTGCTTGGACCACTCGGCATCCTGCTTTACATGATGAATCGAGACGACGAAACAGTTGGCGAGAAGGCAATGGTTCAACCCGAATCTACTGCCGCTCATACACCAACGCTGCTCACGCGCGATCGACGAGCACCTAGGTTCATTCCCACACCGCTTGGGTTCCTGAACGGCATATTGATGACACTTGCGCCGTCGGTCGCTTGGGCGATCGCCATGTACAGCAACCAAAATTCAATCCCCGGCGTGACGTACGTCTTTGCTGCTGCCGTGCTGCTAATCGCAATTCCCGCCCGGAAGCTCTGGTACTCGCAAGAATCATCACGATCCCTTCTGGCGTGGAGTTTCGCACTTGGATCGGTCGTACTGACTTCAATGTTGCCACACGCCGTCGCGAGCAACTGGCCGCTTGAATGGAAGATAGTAGTCGGAGAAGTACTTGTATGGCTGGCACTGATCGGAGTGACCATTGGCCTCATTCGCCTCGCACTAGCCGAACGTGAAGACGCTGAATTCCTGATCGCCGAATCCCGACGAGCTGCTGGCAACGCCCATCTGATGCTCGGCTTAGTAATACTCGCGGGGGCCATCGGTTGGCTCTTTGCTGCAGCCAGTGGAGACATTTCGACGAGAATCCCGGATAACGTTGTCTCATTCGGCGGCGTGGCTGGCATTGCGATTGCGATTGTGTTCCTGATCGCCGGTCTCCTCTTGCGTGGAGGCGGCACAAACCGCGGGGTGGGCGGGGGACTTGCTCTTGCATCCTATCTGTTGCTTGGTCCGCTTGGTCTTGTTCTTTGGCTCTCGCAGCGCGACCAGGCGGTTCGAAGGGAACTCAAGGAACTCCGCGACGGCACAGCGCCTGAACCGAAGATTCCGATCAAGATCCCTGCGGAGTCATCAGCGGGAACCATGGGGCGCTATGCAGCGCTGATCGGAACACTCCTGGTGTCAGCCCCTTTTACGCTGAAACTCAGAGAGTGGTCTCTCAATTCCTTATGGGTTTTGCCAAACATTGACCAGGGAATTCTCCTCGGATCGTTGGTCGGAGCAATCACTCTGTTACTTGGCATTTGCATTCGCTTGTTCTCCGACGAAGAGAAAGATCTACAGAGGCCCCTTAGACTCTGGCGAATCGCGTTGACGATACTGCTGCCATCCGGAGCCGTCGATGCTGCGGCCATTCTGTAAGAGCCGGAGCACGGGCAAGCAGAAAGGTGTGAAGCCAGAGGAAGCTTCGCCGAGCCGTTTCACAAAGGATCAATGCAACTGCAGTCTGTTTCCGATATCCTGAACTAGCAAACGATATCGGGACGACTGCATGAGAACCATTCTGCACGGAATCACAGGGTACTTGTTCGTCGTTGCAGCGGCTTGTTCTCAGGCCGATGCGAGCGAGAGCGTCGATTTTCTTCGCGACGTGCGCCCCATCCTCACACGTCATTGTTCGCGCTGTCATGGCGACAAACAGGACGAAGGCGGGCTGCGGCATTCTCGACTGTCGACTGAAAATTTTTGAGGGACGGGTGAGAACCAGTAGAACAGCCTTCGTACCCGATAAAAAGCCCGTCGGACTCGAAGGCGATGTAAGTCCCAATAGTGCTATCCTTCACTTCAGGATAGTTGTAGATTGCCTCAAAAATCGGGATCGAGGAACCAGCTCTAAGCCTCTCAAAAAGATTTGCA
>JBGCDN010000878.1:0-4012 GCA_045105495.1 Planctomycetaceae bacterium | reverse complement strand
GAGTTTCTCGTTTGCGCCTGTGCAGCCACACAAGCCACTCCGATCGCCTCCACCGACGTTCCGAAGGCAGTTGCCGAAACGACGCCGGTGTGCGTCACCGAAGAAGCTGGTGTCATTGGTAACGGCCGGGTATTGCCAGATGTGTCTACTATGTTCGGATTTCTTGTCCGACCGGCTCTTTGATTCCGTTTTCGCCATAAGTCAACAAGACTTCAGGGAGTGGAATCGATGGCCAGATTGCTTCGGAAACCGCGTTCTCGATACGGTTCAAGGCAAAGCGAGTCACTGGAGCAGCGGGTCTTACTCACGGCTCCCGTCGCTACAAATTTTGATGCCGGGTCATTCAACGTCGGGACGAAACTGCAGGTCGATGCTGCCGATATAGTGTCAGATTTTGGAACGGATGCTGATGGGCCGTTGGACGCGACGGGCCTTACATTCGGCACAGTCGTCATAAACGGAAACACGGTGAGTTCGCTTGCTGGCGTTGGTTTCGCTTACTTGCCGGGGGCAGGCTCGGCGGGTGGGTTCACGATTGATACTCGGTTGGCCAGCGCATTCGCCGGATTGGGTTCCGGAGACACGGCGAGTGTCGTGGTTGATTTCGCGGTCACCGACGGAGTGGACTCGGATACGGGTGAGTTTCAGTTCGAGGTGCTGGGTGAGAACCTTGGGGACATCAACGAGACGTTTACGTTTCTTGGCCCGACGGTCGAGGATCAGGAAGTGTTGGCAGAAGCGGATGATGACGCTGCTGGAGTACTCGTCGACTTCGTCGTCGCTGTTTCCGGGCCAGCCGACATTTCTGAAATCGTGGAGAACGGCGTGGAACTGAGTACGACTTTCGATGGAATTTCTGTCAGTGTTCCCGCAGACGTGACAATTGCCGCTGCCGCGAGGTCCGGGTCGGAAGGCGAGGCGGGTGCCAATGCAACCGCCAGGGCCAGCAACGAGTCCATAGCAACAGCAGTCTCTCAGTTACGTTCGTCAGCAACAGCGTCGGCGTCGAATGCTTCATTTAGTAATACGACTGCCTTCGATTCCAGCACTGGCGCGGCAAGTGCAGACGGCGGTTCCGCCGCGTCAGCCGTCTCGCGATCCAGTTCACTAGCAGCTGCTGACGCTCAAAATGGATCCATTGCCACGGCGACCGCTGAGGGCGGGAGCGTGGCAAGTGCGACCGGTGAGAATGCAGGAAACGCGTCGGCAAACGCAATCAATGGGTCTGCCTCAACCGCCGAAGCCGACGATGGATCGTCAGCCACTGCATTTAGCCGGGATGCGGCGCTTAGCACTGCAACTGCTGAGAATACTGGTATCGCGAATGCAGTGGCTATCGATGGCGGTGCAGCCACGGCAACCGCACGTGATACCTCCGACGCCACATCAGTTGCTCTGGATTTCGCAAGTGCTGTCGCCACTGCCGAACGAACGAGTTCAGCCAGTGCTGCCGCCGGGCACGGTATCGACAACACCATCGACGAAGCAGCGAGCGCCGAAGTGACGGCAACCGACAGTTCAACCGCAGTGCTTGCCATCGCGGGCGACTCCGATGGAATCGTCAACGCAGGCGACAACTCGGTAGCCATTGGACTTGGCATCGAAGGGGTGACGGTTGAAGTTGCTGCGGCTGGTTCGTCTGCCGCCAGGGGCATTGCTGCCGATGATTCTGAAACACAAGCTGTCGCCGCGAACGACTCTGCCGCTGATGCCAGAGCAAACACAGCCGTTGCCACAGGTTTCGACGATCCGGGCTCAACGTCAGATAAACTGACGGACGCAATCAGTGTAATTACCGATGACGTCACAGTCCTGAAGGCACAGTTGGCAGACCTCGCGATGAGTCTTATCACCGACAGTATGCCGTCCGGTAGTTCCAGTGAACCGCGGGTCGAAACGTTCCTGAACGACCGATTGGAACGCGATGCGGAGAACCCGATCGCAGGTGCGTCACAGGCCACCGCCGCCGCGGTTACCGAGTCGTTGGCTCTGTCTACTGCGAGCCAGCTGTCCGATGCTAGCAGCCTCGCCGAGAACGCGTCCGCAGCAGAGTCTGTCTCGGATGATGACAGTTCTGCGACCACCACAGCAGACAATACCTCGGTTGCAACCGCGACCGCAGTTGTCGATTCCGTTTCCGTAGCAACCGCAGACAATGATTCACAATCGTCCGCCACCAGTGCGGAGGACAGTGCAGCCAATGCCAACTCGTTGAATCTTGGGATCGCTGACGCCGTCGCAGTTGATGGTTCGGCAGCCGCGGCAAACGCCTCGAACGGAGGTGACGCGACTTCCTTCGCGGAAGATAGTTCCGCTGCTGAAGCGACGGCGGATACCGAAGGAAGCGCGACCGCATCGGCTGACATTAGCTCAAACGCGATTTCAACGGCTGTGGGTCGCTCGACTTCCGTAGCAACCTCTCGCAATAGCGGTCAGGCAACCGCCGTCTCCGACAATCAGAACGTTGCAGTAGCATTCGCACAGACAAATGAAGTCGTTCACGTCAACGCTTCTGAAACCGGCGACGTGGCATTGATCGAGATGAGTATTTCCGAAACAGATGACTCAGAAACTGAGCTGAACCTTGATGCCACGAGCATCATCGTTCCCGTCGCTGGGGCAGACGTGCCGATCGCGGTTGATGCGGAAGAACTCGACGGCAAGACCATCGACCAAATCATCATCTCAGTCCCAGCTGGTTCAGTTCTCTCGGCCGGCACACCAAACGGCGATGGAACCGAGTGGACATTCAGCGGACCGCCACCAGCGAATCTCATCCTGAGCCCGCCATCCGAGTTGACTGATTATTTCGTTGTGACTCGGGCAATCAGCGATGATCAACTTGCCGAGGCCTCATTCAGAGTAAGCGTCGATTTCACTTGCGACTCGGTGATGCCCGGCAGCGGAATCACGCAGGTTGGTGACATGCTGGTCGTGGCGGGTACGGACGGCAAGGATCTGCTGAAGGTTCAGGAGAAGAATGGCGAGTTCCGCATCAAGCTCAACAAGGAGAAGTCCACGCTGTCGATGGATGGAATCACGTCTGTCTTCATGTGTGGCTTCAACGGAAACGACAGACTGATTCGCCCTGCAAAGTCGACGTTGCCGGGTGTTGTCGCTGTCGGAAACGGCAAGGACAAACTGACCGGCAGGAACGCTGATGAAACGCTGTTGGGCGGAGGCGGTTATGACAAGATCACCGCTAAGGGGGGCGACGACTTTATCCGCGGCGGCGACGGTCGAGACAAAATCAACGCCGGCAAAGGCAACGATATCGCACTTGGTGGTGCCGATGTGGACGTTGTGAGTGGTTCGTCCGGTCGAGACATCCTGTTTGGCGGCGAAGACAAAGACCAGGTCAAAGGCGGTTCCGGCGAAGACATCATGATCGGTGGTTCCACCACGCTGACCGACGAACAATTACAGTCGATCCTTGCTGACTGGACGGCAGGAGGAACCTATGAAGACCGCGTGACTACAGTTCGCTCCAGCCTCAGCGTCACCGACATCATGGACACAGCTGGCGGTGAGAAGCTAGCCGGGGGTGGCGATACAGACTGGTTCTTTGCCAACGAGACCGATTCTCTGGCTGGCTTCAAAGACTTTGAAGAATTAGATCTCCTATGAAACAGATCGACACGAACTCGCGAGTGGGCAGAAGCAACGCCCCACCCCCGCCCGCCAGCGGAGGATCAACGTGACGTTACGGGCTCGAGTCCCCGGGGACCAAGGACCACTTCGATCAACGAAAAGCTATCGCATCCACCACCCCAGCTCAGATGGCGACCGCAAACCGAGAAACTGAGTCTCGCAATTTCAAGCTGCTTGCACTTGAACTAGCATCGGTCGCCTCCGTCGACGCGCCGAACGTTCAGTCCGTAAACGCCTCGGTGTGCGTCACCGAAGCAACTTGCGCGGAGACGCAGGGGACTTCAAAGAGCGGGAGCCAAGCAGCTGCAAACGCCCCACTACTCTGTGTTTTGGAAGCGTAAGCCACTTCACCGTCGCTCAA
>JBGCDN010000877.1:0-7910 GCA_045105495.1 Planctomycetaceae bacterium | reverse complement strand
CTGCTCGAACGTGTTGCGAGCGTGATCGCGTTCGGCCATCCCGCCTTCCATCAATTTCGGACCAACGTACATGGCCAGTCGCGATAACGATGCGTCCGCAGGCAGCGGGAATTTGAACTTGCCTTCAAGGCGTGAATGCGTTTGATTGAAGTAAGTCTGATCGATCGTTGTTCGAGCGAACCCATCTTCGATGTGCACATCAACATGGTAATTCCGCAATCTCAGGTTCATCTCCTGACCGTTCGGATCCATCGAAATCAACGCTCCACCACAGTACTTGCTTCGCGGAACAATCGGAGCCGCCACCATTAGGTCTTCGGTCCAGTTCAACGCTTCCGAAGCTCGGGGGGCCATCGAGAGTTTGACTTCGTTCTCTTTGAACCGAACAAAGCGACCGGCTGCGATGGTTTCGTCAACACCGTCGGCTTTGACTTTTCCCTGCGTTACCAGCAGTTCAGTATCTTTCTCAGCCGCTTTCACAGCGAACTTGGTCCCGATCGCTGTGAGCTTGCGATTCGGCGTGTTGACGTAGAAGAACTGTCGATTGTTCTGGTCGTCGAACTGAGGGCAGACTTCGACAAACACTTCACCATCAGTCACCGAGAGCTGCCGCAGCGATTCCAGCTTGACCGTTGTGTTCTCGTTCATGAACAGCACAGAACCATCCGGAAGACTGAATCGACGACGTTCTCGCTCTTTCGTTTCGACAATTTCCCCGACCGCGACTTTCGCATATCGCTGAATCGCTGCCGTCACTTCGGGAATCAATGGCTGTGTTCGCCAGACATCTGCTGCGGCTGCCCCGAACGTTATCGGCGGTCTGTCAGTCGGTTTTGTGCGAGGCCGAGTCGGCACGGCAACCACAATCAACAGACAAAGGGCTGACACCAAAAGTGCGGCAACAGATCCTCGTTGCCTGGCACTGATGGAAGCTCGATTCGGGTTCGACATACTCATCGCAATCTCCTTCGATGAACCGGGCCTGTCTCCTGGTGAATGCACACCGCGAGGAAGTTGGATGGTTCGGTCAGACGGATGAGCAGGGTTTGACTGTTTTAGAATTCGCGCAATAGCGTCGGCTGATATGGGCTTGGCCGCGGCATCGTTGAGCAGTTGTTCGATGTCCGCGTCCGACATGTCAGACAGCGCAGCGGGGGCCAGCGAATCGGTGATCGCTTGCTGAAGGTTCTTGTTGTTCGGTTCGTTAGTGGTCATTGGTTAGTCACGTGAGCCGAAGGGCGTAAGCCCTCTGGTCGATGTCAGATCACGCCTGGTTACCAGGCGTGTGTTTCTCGTTTCGAATTCTGGTTGTTTGTTTCGTGCTTTCTCAGTTCTGCCCGGGGCCTTATGGTTCTCGGCTCACTTCACTTATTAGGGCACTTCGTGTCCGCGGTCTCGCAGTTGTTTCTTGATTTTGTCCATGGCTCGTTTTCGATAGACGCGTACCGTCGCAGCCGGCATTCCCAGTTCTTCACCAAGCATTCGGCTACACGCTGTTCCGTCTCGCGTGGCGGCATCTGCCATCACGATGTATCGCTGGTTCGCAGATAACCCGCTCACGATTTCACGGATCTCCATCTGCAATGCCGTTGGAGCCGCCTTCGTCTGTTCTTCTGATTCGCTTGATGGAACCGGTTCTCGCTGTTTCGCTCCAAACAAAGCCAGCTCACCCGTCACCTCCATCGACCGTGCTTTGTGCCAACCATGTCTCAGCACATCGCGAGCGGCGTTCTCAACGATGCGGAAGAGCCAAACTTTGAGCGACGCTTTTGCCGCATCAAATCTGGCTCGATTGGTCCACATCCGGAACAGCCCGATCGACAACACGTCTTCAATATCCTGCCGCCTGAGAACGTCGCGATACCGCTGCCCCAGAACCGCCAAAATCGACGGCCCGAACACGCGCAGGACGTCCTCAAGAACCTGCTCATCGTCCTGAAGCAGCCTCTGCGCGAGATCGAGTTGTTCAGTGACAGGCATCAGTGTTAAAGGCGGCTTTCTTCATGTTTCAAAGTCCCACAGCCTGATTCCACCATACGTACGCCACCCCGTTACAGAGAAGCGTTCCGCTTCACCGCGTGCGGCGACGCCACTTGGGATGGTGGTTTTGGGGAGACTTTTCGCCGCTAGTTCGTTTGGACGAAAGAGCTAGGACGAGGGGATTCTCAAAATCCAGAGTGCTCTAGCCCACACACATGGCGCAGCGAGACCTATCAGGCGTGATCGTGCCGGCTAGAAAGAACTTGTCTTGTGCATCCAGATCGTTAGCGAACAGCAATCGGAACGCTGATGTCCTGCCTCAGATACAGACATGTTCCGTCGTCTGACTCGCAGACGTAGTACAGCACGTACCCCGTTAGCGTTGTTGATTTCGCGGACTTCGGCAGTTTGACTTCGAACTCCAGGCGACGAGCTTCCATGGATTCCGCCTGCGGTGGCTGTTTCAGTTCGAAGAGCGGACGTTCCAATTCCCATCCATCGGGAGTATTCATCCAGACTTGGACGGGCGAAGCTTCGTTGTTCCACTTCCCATTCTTGCTCGGTCGCAAATCAACGTGAACTCGCGCGGTCTGCCCCGCTTTCACTTTCGCGGGAACCGTCACGTTTGAGATTTCGATGAGTTTCTTCTTGTCGCGATTGATCTTGCCGGCCGGGTCCGGGTTCTTGGCATCCGTGGTTTTGAATACGCGTGAAGGTGTCGCGATCTCTGCGCCTTCTGGTTCGATGGCAAGTGCGATGGGTTCTTCGCCGCGAGCTTTGATTTCTGTGCGTGCTTTGACGACCCAATCGTAAAACGGATACGGCTTCATCAGTCGCGGGCCGTATTGCTGAATGCGACGGCGGTAGATGTACTGGTTCGGATCGATCTCAAGCGCCCGGTCCCATGCGGCGACGGCGTCCTGAAAATCCGTGGGTCGCCGACGTGGCGACTCGTATCGCATTCTTAGCGCAACGCCGCGGCCGAAGTGAGCTGGACCATCGTCAGGGTTTTGCTCGACCGCTTTGTCGTAGGCAGCAATCGCCTTGTCTACGAATGCGCTGGCCGACATTTTGTTTTCGGGCTTCGCCGATCGGTACTTTGCTGCTCCCCAAAGGAGCTCTGCTTTCGGCGATGCGATTTCGTTCTCGCTTGGTGGTGCCACGTAGCTACCTTGGCTTGGCTTGATGTCACCCGGGGCAGGGTAGTCTGTTTTCAGGAATTCGTTTCGGACCCAATCGGGTCTGGGTCGCCGACTTTGGACAACACCATGTTCGTCGATCGCAATGACTAGAGGGACGGCTCGCGTCGGAATGATGTTCATCGGGTCGTGAAGGATCGGCCACTTGAACCCTTGCCATTGTGCGAACAGGCGGCAGCGATCCGGATGCTGTTCCTGAATGATGCCAACCATCGCAACCTTGCCATCTTCGACGAGGTCAGAGATTTGCTTGTGCCAACCTGGCACGTGTTTGCGACAACCAGCTCACCACGATGCGAAATGAAACAGCAGCACCTTCTTGCCACGATAGTCATTCAACGAAACTGGTTTGCCTGTTTCGATATCCGGCAACACAAACGCTCGGTGCGGTTCGCCGACTTTCGGGGCGTAGTTATCTGCGAGAGCTGTTGAGACCAGAAGAGCGAAACAAATGGAAGGCTTCATTCGTTGCCTTTGCTTTTGACTTCATCAGCTGAATAGAGAACTCGACCGCCGACGATTGTATGCACGGCTTTCACATTCCGGATGTTGTCTTCATCACACTTCATGAAATCGTCCGACCAAACCACAATGTCCGCCAGCTTCCCGGTTTCAAGACTTCCCTTGTCGCCTTCTTCGAACGCAGCGTAGGCGCAGCTGAGTGTGTAGGACTTCAAGGCTTCTTCACGTGTCATACACTGTTCTGGATAGAAGCTGGAACCATCAGAAAGTCGTCGTGTGACAGAGGCGTAGAAGGACGGCATTGGGTTGATGTCTTCAACCGGCGCGTCGGTTCCGTTCGTGACGACGGCTCCGGAATCCAAGAGGCTTCGCCAAACGTAGGCTCCCTGTTGCGACCGTACTTCTCCCAAACGATCCGGGACAAAAATCGCATCAGAAGTGCAGTGGACCGCTTGCATAGATGCAATTACGCCCATTTTGGAGAAGCGTGGAATGTCTTCCGGATGCAAATGCTGAGCGTGTTCAACTCGCCATCGCAGGTTCTTGCCGTTCGGATGTTTGGAAAGAAACGATTCGAAGATATCCAGCGTTTCGCGGTTGGCTCGGTCACCGATTGCGTGCACACAGACCTGGAAGTCGTGCTTCGAAGCGAGTTCAGCCGAACGCCGAACGGATGGAACCGATGCCGTGTTCAGCCCGGTGCTGTTCGGCATGTCTTCGTAGGCCCCCAGCAACCAGGCTCCGTGCGGCCCGAGTGCTCCGTCGATTGATCGTTTGATCGCTCGGACGGTGAGATGTCGTTTGCCGGCGTCGATGATCTTGTAGGACGGCAGCAAACTGGCGAGACGCTGATTGCTGTCTCGAATCATGACGTAAAGTCGGACACGCAGTTCGTTGGAATCGGCCAGGGCTTTGAATGTGTCGATTGTTTGAAACGTTGAACCGGCGTCCTGAAAGCTGGTAATCCCATTTTCCAGGCACGCTTCCGTGGCGAGTTCGATAGCGGTCTTCAGGTCGCGTTCTTCCTGCGCGGGCGACTTTTGTTGATTGCCGCGAACCAGAGATTGAGCCGTTTCTCGGAACACGCCTGATGGCTTGCCATCTTCGGTGTGCAGGATTTCTCCACCGGCCGGATCTTTGGTCTTCGCTGTTACATTACCGAGCTCCATCGCTTTCGCGTTGGCAAAGCACATGTGGCCGCTGGCGTGTGTTAGCAAGACTGGATGCTCGGGCGTCACACTGCTGAGTTCTGTGTGAACCGGATAGCCATGCACGTTTGGTTCTGGTGGCGTCTTCCACTTTGCCTGGTGCCAACCGCGTCCGATAATCCAATCGCCGGGAGCCGTGTTCGCCGCTGCTTCCTCAACCTGAGCGATAATATCGTCCCACGTTTTGGCTTTCGTCAGGTCGAGAATCATTCGAGACTGGCCAACACCAACAAAGTGCGCGTGGCCTTCAATGAAGCCGGGGGTGACGAGCTTGCCTTCTGCGTCAATCACCTTTGTCTTGGGACCAATTCGTTTGCGAACGGATTCATTCGAACCGACCTCAACAATCTTCCCACCAACAACAGCAATCGCCTGAGCTTCGGGGTTTGCATCGTCTACCGTTACGACTCGACCGTTGTGCAGAACAAGTTCAGCATCCTGCGCGGCGGCGACACCGCATCCCAACAAAATCAGCCCGGCAATGAACCGAGTGCCAAATCTCCACATTCTTTTTCTCCCACAGCTTTTGACCAACTGATCTGCAGGATACGAGATTTACGAATGTGATGCTTCCGTATTGTTGAATTGAACGGAAGGAGTTCAGTTACGCCAGGCGATAGTCCAGCGGTTCACGTTTGGACAACCAAGCCTCGGGGATCGGTTCGGTTCTTGCCGCGGCAACGATTCCGCCAACAATCGCGCAGTTGGTATCGATGTCGCCGCCGATGCGAGCCGTTGTCCACATGGCGTCTTCGAAGTCGTTGAGCGTTGCAGCGGACATCCAGAGGCAGAATGGAACCGTGTCCTGAGCGGTCACCTGATCGCCGCAGCCGACTTTGTTGGCAACGTCGAAGGCCCATGCATCGAGTTCAAACTCCATCGCAGTTTTGATGCCGGTGCAGACGGCGGTTGAGTTGTCGAGGTGTTCGATGATCCATGGCAGCATGTCGGCTGCATTTTTAGGATCGTTGTTGACGGCCCATGCAGCAGCGAGTGCCACGGCGACGGCGCCTTCCTGGCCTTCGGCGTGTGAGTGCGTGACTTCGGCAGAAAGACGAGCTTGTTCTTTCAGCTTGTCGATGTCGTTAGCGAACCAAACTCCAAGTGGAGGAACTCGCATGGCTCCACCGTTGCCGAACGAACCAGAGCCATTGAACAATTCACGGCTTGCGGTTCGCCAATCGTGTCCGTCGCAGATTCGCCTCAACAACTCTTGCGCGCCGGCTCCGTAGCCTCGGCGGGGATCGGCGGCGTAACGTCGGGCGAATTTCTCCGCGAGCAGATCCTGATCGATGTGACCTTCAGATTCGAGAACCTGCAGGACGGCGATCGCCATTTCGGTATCGTCCGTGTAGTGCCACGGGCCTTCGGGTAGCGTGCGGTTAACGGTTTGTTCAACGATCCATGGGAAGAAGAATCGCTGGCCGAAACTGTCGCCAACGGAGAGACCATCGAGGGATAGATGGGTTTGTTGCTTGAAATCCACTGATATGCCTCCGGTAGAGTCAATGCCAACAGGGAGGCGTCGCCGAGCAGTGGCTCGCAAGCTACTGGCCGTTCACAGCATCCTCAGCTAACCCTGTATGCGTTTCCCACCAAGCATGAGCATCGAAGTTTGAGGTTTTCTTGTCTCGCTTGCCGCAAAAGTGAGTCTCACACGGCAGCCTGACTGGAAGCTTGCGATAGTGACGCAAATCGAATGTTCCAGACTTCAGGCTTCTGATGGAGGCGAGTGATTCAAGTCCAACAACGGGTTCTGCAACCCCATTGCCTCCGAGATAGACGTACTCAAGGTTCGACAACTGCTTCGTGAACGTCAGGTCTGGCAGTCCGCGGGACAACTGAAGAACTCGTAGCTCGATGAGACCAGCCAGTGAGCCAGCGTTGTGCGGACAGTTGGCAATTGACAATCCCCTGAGCCGGGAGAGTCCTGCGACATGGAGTAGTTGAGCCTCGTCAAAGTGCCAGCAATTTCGGATCGAAAGGTGACGAAGCCGAGGAAGTCTGTGCAGCGGATAAAAGTCCTTGGTCGTGTCGGACCACTTTGGGTCGGTTCCCGTGTGATGTAACCCGAAAACACTCAGATGTGTGAGGTTGACGCATTCGGAAAGAGCTTCCAGTGATCGGTGTCGAATGCCGAGGAAGTTCGCCCGACGTACAGTAGAAGGATTTGCGACAACAGCTACTAAGTCATCGTCTTCGAAAATATCCACGATTCCAAGCTCACTCAAAGTCAATCTCTCTAACACGCTTTTCATCGCGACGTAATTCGACGGCGTCGCGTAGGAGGTCACGGAACGCTTTTGAGTCTGCGATTCCGGCGATGGTGAGTTCGGGCGTTGTTTTGTCAGATGTGTGCATCGTGACGTTGCCCAGACCGAACATGCGGGGGATGAACGGTTGCGAGTAGTTGATGTCTTTGACTCGGTAGAGTTCCAGTTCGTCTTCTTCGCGGTTCAAGACACCTGTCGTGATGCGCAGCCGCTGATTTGTTAGTTCGTAGGTGGTGCAGTTGAGCTGCAGCCAACGCCAGATCGCGTAGGCGATGGGGATCACAAGTAGCGTGCAGACCACGTAGAGTACGAGGTTGTTTAGGTGCGACGGGCGACCCGTCCACAAAGTTTCTTCGGGGGCCATGACGGCGGGTGCTCCAGAATCCATCGGTGTGCTCGTTGTTGCAGGATTATTGTTCGAGAACGCAAATCAATCAAAGGAGGCGCTCCGCTTCACCGGGTGCGGCAGCGGAGTTGGGATGGTGGTCTTGTGAGGTGGTTCGCCGCAACTGCAGTTGTTCGCTCTGTTGGCGTATTTCTTAAACGTGCAAAGGCAATGGATGGTTCAAATCTACATCAGATAAAAACGCTATGCGGCTTTGGCCTTACTGATTTCGGATGGAGTAGAGCTTCTTCTCGGTCCTGATTAATAGGCGATCGCCAGCAATCGCTGGTGTTGCCATGGTGAAATCGCCCAGCGAGTTCGTCGCCTGTATCTTGAACTCAGCACCGCTATTCAACACGTAAGTGTCGCCTTGTTCGCTTAGGCAGAAAACGTTGCCGTTGTA
>JBGCDN010000876.1:0-5456 GCA_045105495.1 Planctomycetaceae bacterium | reverse complement strand
GAAGGTCTTGACCTGCCGGAAGTTTCACTTGTCGCCATTCTTGATGCTGACAAGGAAGGCTTCCTTAGAAGTGCGACCAGTCTGATACAGACGATTGGGCGGTCTGCTCGAAACGTTAATGCTGAGGTCTATCTTTACGCCGACAAAGTTACCGACAGCATGCAGCAGGCAATCGACGAAACAGATCGTCGCCGAGAGATTCAACTGGCTTACAACGACGAGAACAACATCAAGCCTGAGACTATTAAGAAGGCCATCCGCCGCGGCATCGAAGAGGAAATTGAAGCGCGGCAGATTACTCGAGATTCCGTTGGAGTGAACGACGAGGCCCAGTTCGTCACACAGGAATTTCTTAACGAACTTGAGGCCGAGATGATGAAAGCCGCAGAGGATCTTGAGTTCGAACGAGCGGCGCAGTTGCGTGATCGTATCCTCGAACTCAAACAACAAATGGGCGCGCCGGTTGGTGAAGGAACTAAGAAGATCGCTCCCAAACGGGGTAAAGGTCGTCGTCGCGGTGGCAGCAAGAAGAAAGTCCCGCGGCCCCACAAGCCCAACTAAGTGTCGCTACTCTTCAGTAAGCAGGTTGTTTTCCTCTGACATCTTCAGGTTCGCTGGCGGCGCGGCGTCAGCATTCTCAGGAGGTTCGGCAGGGCCATCATCGCCGCATCCACCGAATGCGAAAATGCCAAGCACAAGCAGGCCGCCGCAAAGAAGTCCCTTGAACCATTTCATTTGATCTTCCTTCAAGATGGTATGAACAGGAGTCCAAATGAACGTACGCAGTAGCCAAACAATAAGTTTGAATGTGCTTCCCGATTTTTGGTGCAGCGAGTTCCAATCCAGTGACGTTGCACAGGCCAGCAGTCATCGCTCCGGCGAGTCCCAGCCAACACAATGACTGAGCAATCAGTCGGGGATGGTGATTCCTGAAAGGTCATCAGTCTGTTCGGGGTACGCAAGGTTCATGTCCTTGAGCGTATCGACAATGACGCGTGTAATCGCAAGGTTGCGATACCACTTCTGGTCAGAAGGAATCACATACCACGGTGCTTCATCGGTCGTGCACTGTTGCAGCATCTCTTCGTAAGCGGCCATGTAGTCGGCCCACTGTTCTCGCTTCTTCAGATCGCCAACGTCGAACTTCCAGTGCTTCTCAGGTATCTCCAAGCGTTCCTCGAATCGCTGCTTCTGTTCTTCACGTGAGATGTGCAAGTAAAACTTCAGAATGCGGGTTCCTGTTTTCGACAGCAGGTGCTCAAAATTATTGATCATCTCGTAACGTGGACGCCAAATTGACTCCGGCACGATCTCATCGACTCGCACGACCAGGACATCCTCATAGTGAGACCTGTTGAAGACCCCAACCATACCTTTTCCAGGCACTGCTAAGTGTGTTCGCCAAAGAAAGTCATGGGCCAGTTCAACAGTCGACGGCCGCTTGAACGAAGTCACTTTCACGCCCTGCGGATTAACGCCACGAAAGACCTTCCGGATGGTTCCATCTTTCCCACCAGCATCCATCGCCTGGAAGACAACTAGCAGCTTTTGAGAGCCATCTGCATACAGCAGGTTTTGTAATTCCGCCAGCTCGTTCCTAAGCCCCTTGAATTCCTTCTCGGCGACTTTACGGCTTTCTGGATAGCCGTCCGCGTTCGTCTGAATGGCTTCAAGAGTGACTGCCGATCCGGGTGTCAGGCGATGGTCTAAATTCATTTTCCCAATTCCTCTTCTTCCAACGTTCCCAGAACAGGCTTCGTTGCGTCTAGCAGGGCGTCGAAAATGTAGCACGACTCTTCGCGTCGTGGAAAATCCTCGCGAAAAACGACTCGGAGGGGCTGTGTATAGCCAGGTTGGGTGGCCGGAGCTGGACTGAGCCAGCGAAGGAAGCCCTGGAATCACCGGGGTTTCGCTCGTTCCTCGCTCCAACCCCGGCCACCCAACGTCATGTCCCTCAATTTATTCACTTCCTCGGAGAGTCGGGCTACTGTCGATCCTCGTCCAGGTCGCTGGCGGGCCTACGTTCCAACCAGCCCCACAGTGCCAGACAGGTCCGCTACGAAGCGACCGACAATACCCAACACCTAAACCAAAAGCAGCCTGACTAATGCCAGGCTGCTTTGTGTCTCAATCAGCAAACAGTGTCTCTACTCTTCAGTAAGAACATTCTTGTCTTCTGACATTTCCATACCTGCAGGTGGTGCAACTGCAGCATCAGCAGGTGGCTCAGCAGGGCCGTCATCTCCGCAACCAGCAAGTACGAAGACGCCAAGAGCGAGCATACCGCCGCAAAGTAGTGTCTTTAGTGATTTCATATCGTCGTCCTTAAACAAGCTATGAGTAAAAAACGGAGCCTGACCTTTTGGTCAGACTCCGAGATTGTCCACAAATCTAAGCTAGCAGCAATTTACTGGCTGAGATTTTCCAGTGGTGTTCCATCAGTCGCACCGCACATTGCGAATGTGAATGTTTCTGAGTGCATGTTGTCTGAGATGAACCGGACAGAGCCGTCTCCCATGGCAACTTGGAAACCACTAACGTGCTGGCTGCTGAATGCTGCCCATGACTTACGACCAGGAGTCGAAGACGTGAAGAGCAGACCGTTCAGGTGGCTGGCACCAATCCACATTGCACCGATACGGTTTGTACCTGGTGTGAATTCACCGTACATGACGGTGTTTGAGGATCCGTCGCCGTTCATGTCGCGGAAGCGAATCTTGCGACGATTCTGCATGGTCATGCCAGTGAAGTCGTTGAAGTTGTCATGGATTGTGTAATCACGTACCCATGGGAAACCAGCGATTCCTGCAGTACCAATAACAGTATCAACTTCGCCAGCAGCACCCTGACAAGCAAGGTAGTTTGTGCCACCAAGGTTTGACGCTGCACCACCGAACCACCATGCGACGAGTGTTGGGTTGTTACCACCGTTGTAGCGGCAGTCTGAACCGAAGATACGGCCAGAAACACGTGTTCCATCTGAAGGACAGAGGTAAGTGCTTACCTTTGTCTGAGAGACTCGCCATGTTTCGTCTGGCTGCGGCTGAGTCCAGAAAGGTGCGACGTTCGGGTTGTTCAACGTGGTACCATTACCGTGTGTTGAAGGCCACTTGTTTGTGCTCTTGTCGACATCCAAAGCGTTGTACAGGTTAATCTGTTCAACGTATGGCAGAAGCTGAGCCAAGATACCCACGTGCTGTGAGTCACCAAGGGAAGATCCAGGACCTGAGTACGGGCCGCCGTCTGGGTCGCCGCCTGAACTTGCACCCCAAGGAGCACCAGCTTGGTTGTGAGAACCAGTTGGGAACCGTTGGTACACGTCGTGGAAGTTGTGAGCTGCAAGAGCAATCTGCTTCAGGTTGTTCTTACACTGTGTTCGGCGAGCTGCCTCACGAGCCTGCTGCACAGCTGGCAGCAACAGTGAAACGAGGATCGCAATAATTGCGATCACGACCAACAACTCGATCAGCGTAAAGCCGCGTCGTTGGTTCCGTAGGGATTTCTTCATCCTACACTCCTAAGAAAGAAAAAAAGAAAAACTTCGCAGGACTGGAGCCATTACCTGTAGCGAGAAAAAAAGAATAAGTGCGATCAGTCCTCTTATTATTTTGCCTGACTCTTGCGAGTAAAGCAACTGATAGTAAGGCCGCTGGACGGCAATTCCATTAGTTTTCTTCGTTCCGTGAAGCAGGGTTGCCTAAGGGAAACAGCTAGGAAACCAGCTTCGCCTGACGATTTGAACCACGCATAGGGAAGGCTTTGCCGCCAAGGCGTACCCAAGTTACCTGTGCTGAACGACAACAACCCGCAAGACCCACGCCGAAAATCACTAAAAAATTCAAACACTGCTGGACTCTCGGTTACCAGTGCGAAATCGGTCCATTCGGGACCTTCACAAGTGCTGTCGCACAGGCAGACTGGCGTTCACCATGACAGTTGATGATGTCGTCCAGCAGCGTATTAAATTGCGACGGTGTTTCAATTCGACGCAATCGATCTTCTAACCGTTCCGGTATCCCCAGGCGGGCTCCGTACCAAGCGGCAAACTTCCGGAAGAAGATGCAGGCGTAGTCGCCATGCTGCTCGCACATGGCTTCAGAGTGATCTTACAGGAAGGCGCCCTGCACCACTGGCGATGGAGGAGACCATTCGTGTCCGGCCTCCAAGGCGCGTAGCTGTTGGAAGATCCACGGATCGAGCATCGCACCACGACCGATGGCGACAGCCTCACAACCGGTGTAGCTCAGCATTCGGAATGCCTCTTCCGGACTTCTTACGTCTCCATTTCCGACGACTGGAATCGAATCGACAGCGTCGACGGTTGCTGCAATCCCATCAAGATCCACCGAGCCGTGGAAGCCCTGAGCACGCGTCCTGCCGTGAATCGTAATGGCCGCACAGCCTTCTTGTTCGAAGCAGCGAGCCAACAACGGTGACGAGATGTTGGCGTGATCCCATCCCAGACGCATCTTCACCGTGACGGGAATCGAAACTGCTTTCACAACCTGACCAACAAGACTACTTGCCGCGGTCATGTCACACATCAACCGAGCGCCGCCCCCCTGCCCATTCACTTTGGCCATCGGGCAACCCATGTTGATGTCGACACCTTCGAAGCCGTGGTCTTCCAGCCAACAAGCGGCCTTCATCAACTCAGTTGCATGCCCGCTAAAGATTTGAACCGACAAAGGTTTGTCGTCTTCACTGGTCTCCACCAACTGCATTGACTTGCGAGAACCCGAAAGCAAATGAGTCGCCTGGACCAGGTCGGTTGTCGCCAAACCAAGTCCACCCAAGCGCCGCATGACCCGACGGAATGGCAACTGCGTGTACCCCGCCAGCGGTGCGAGGAAGAACCGACTTGCGAATTCGCGATCACCAATCCGCACAGTCGGAACATGCGATTCGGAAGGCTCCGTCGAAGTGCCTTTCATACCACACCTACAGACTGCAGGGCTGGAAGCACGCGTTCCAGTGGGAGGCCAATGACGTTCGAGAGGCTGCCACGCACTTCTGAAGCGAATACGCTGCCCGCCCCCTGCAAGCCATAGCCACCTGCTTTCCCAATGGACTCTTTTGTACTCAGATACCACGGCACGAGTTCGCATGCATCTGGCCGGAACTTTACTTCCGTTTCAACAACCTCAACAGCAGAACAATCTGACGCTGTCACTGCGAAACAAGTTCTCACCCAGTGAGCACCCTGGCTGTAGTAGGCTGCAAACCACTCAGCAACTGTCTGCGGCCACCCGTCAACCGGCGGCTTCCCAAGACATCGAACCGCCGTCGAAGACTCACGAACCACAACCGCCGTATCCGCGCAGATCACAACGGTGTCTTCACTAAGCCGATCTGAAACGGCTTCGTACTTTCGTCGCACATTCTCTCTCACACCGGCGTCGATATCCTCTGACGACATCGGCTCGCTCAACGAAAGCTCATCACAATCTGGCGTG
>JBGCDN010000875.1:0-7107 GCA_045105495.1 Planctomycetaceae bacterium | reverse complement strand
AGAGCAGGGGATTCCACTGGTGATGCCGGTGATTGAAGATCTGAATCGAATCGGCAAAGCAATCGGCCATTCATTCGACTGACGCACTAGAAAGACTCGAGGCAAGCTGTGATAGACGTGATCATTCGCAAAGGGAACATCGACGATGCTCCAACCATCGTGGAATACAACCTTGCTCTTGCCAGCGAGACAGAAGACAAGGAACTCGACAGAGCGACATTGACGGCGGGTGTCGAAGCGATTTTGCAAGATGCGTCAAAGGGTGAGTACTTTGTCGCTGAGACAGATGGCCGGGTGATCGGTCAGATTATGTATACCCGCGAGTGGAGCGATTGGCGAAACGGCGATTTGATTTGGCTGCAAAGTGTTTACGTCCATGCGGATTACCGCGGACAGGGCGTATTCGCAAAGTTGCTGGGGGAACTTCAGCAATTGGCCGACGAGAATCCACAGGTCGCCGGGTTACGACTCTATGTGGAGAAGGAGAACGAAGCCGCTCAGAAAGCCTATCTGAAGAACGGTTTCGAGCGCCCGGGTTACCTCGTCATGGAGCGCATCAACGGCCGGTAGGTGTTTTTGCATTATCGTCTGTTCAGAATTTTCAAAGGGGCGAGACGCCGCAGCCCCGGGGAGATTGTCGCGTCCGACTTTGTCGTCGCCGACATTGCTTTGAACCAAAACCCATGGCCGTTCACGTTTGCTGCATGCGATGTTATGGAGGCTGAGATAGCTGGCGCTAGTTCATGCTGAACGGTGGTAACTCGCCATCGTCGAAGCTGCCGCGATTGGGCATCGCTTTCAGCATGATTTCTGCTCGGCGTTCGGCTTTGACTTCTCTTAGTAGCTTGAGTTTTACCTCAGTATCGAGATTGATATGGAACGCCAGAACATCCGTGAGTTCGGCGAGCGTTAACTCTCGTTCCATCAGTGCGGCGAGCAGATCTTTGCTGTCAGGCACGAGTCTTTGCAGTCGATCGACCAGCGTGTTCCTGAGTGTCTTCAGGTGTGGTTCGGGATCAACGACGATGTCATCGTCTAATACTCGAATCTTTGCCTCGCGGAACGACCGGTGGGGTGGAAGTTCGTCTTCGATGACGGCTCGTTTCAACCCGACGAGTAGTAGGTTGTATGTTCCCTGTTCTGTCCGTTCGCAGTTCGCGACCTGCCCAACACAAATCGATTCATCAACCGGCGGCCGGCTGAAGTACTCGTTGGAATCATAGCCAGGCTTTAGCGTGGCCACGGCGATTAGCTTGTCGGTCATCATCGCGTCTTCGACGAGCTCTCGATACCGCTCTTCAAAGAGGTGCAATGGTTGCACGTTGCTGGGGAAGAGAACGAGGTCTCGAAGGGGAAACAAACGAACTTCGTTGTTGAAGTCGTCAGGTAGTCCGTAGTGTTCTGCCATAGTTGAGCGATCAAAATGGGGCTTGCTGCTTACGGATTGTAGAGCTTGCGGTTCAGCTGACCACGTCCCGGTATCTGTCATTCGTTGTTGCTCGCTTTCATTCGTATTTCTCATGTTTTTTCTTGAGAACGCGCGAACAAAACGTTGGGTTCATGCGTCTTCACTGGACGCGAAGTGATCTTCGTGAGCCAAAGGGACCAAGAGATGAACCACGATCGATTCAATCTGCAGAAACTGACGGGAGCGTTCTTCAATCAGAAGAACGATTTCGCAGGTCCCTTGCGCTGGTGACACCTTGAAACTCGATTGTTTATCGAAAGAGCCCGGTGTCACTCGCCGGGCTTTTTTTGTGTCCTTAACTGGGAGCGTAGCTGAGATGGTTTAGCGGCGGTCTGAAGAACCGTAGACGAGGATTCGAGCGCCTCCGTTCCCGCTCTTTTCAGGCTGGAGATGGGAGGCTGTAGGCCGGAGGGTTTTGATTTGTGAGCCCTTCAGTCTACGGCCTCCTGCCTCCTGCCTGCAGCCTCGAACCAGAGCGAAGTCAGTCCGAAACGTTCGCTGTCCGGGAAAGACCGCGTGGATTTGTAGACGAGGAGGGCCAATTCGTCCGCGAGCTCAAAAGCTCGCAACCGTGTGTGATCGCGCATGAGTCACACCGTGGCGATGAGGCTGGAGACTGTAGGAACCAAGCCCTACCGCTTCCGCGGCAGAAATAATCAGGGGTTGCCAGGGTCGGTAGCTCAGCGGTAGAGCAGGCGGCTGTTAACCGCCAGGTCGTGGGTTCGAATCCCACCCGTCCCTCTTTGCTAAGGCTGTAGGGAGTAGGTTGAAGGCCGTAGGAACTAAATCCTACGGCCTCCAGCTCTCAGTATTCCAGCCTGCACCAAGGCGACTTAGTTCTGGAAGTCGTCGAAGCTAATGAGTTCGCGTCCGGCCTTCGTGCCGAGGGCTCTGATGATAGTGTCATCGACGGAGTTCGCGATTGAGTGAACCGATCCGTCTGCAAGGACAAACTGAGCAGATGCAGTGTGACGGCTTGAAGCGGTCCAGATTCCCCAGTGCCATTCTCGGTCTTCAACTGCACAAGCGGGTGAGTTCGGAGGTAGCACTGTGCTGAGTCCAACGTAGTACGGTCGGCCATCAACGTAGCGGCTTCCCGCATTCGCGGCTGCGGTGACGTGGCTGATGCTCCCGTCCAGGAACAGGCGGTTGAGAGGATCAACAACTGCCCGGCACATCTCCGCATCACTGTTGATGGCGACTGGGTCGTTGGTGCCAATGAGACCGCTCACAATGGCGACGCTTGAAATGACTTCGCGATTGTCTGTTGGGTTCGGTCCAATGCCTTTGCATCGTTCGCCAAGAGCAATCGTCATGCTGGTGCCATCAATACAATCGTCGATGCCGTACCCGCTTTGACGCCCGAAGAGTCCGTCAATCTGGCTGCCGCCCCAACCGAAAATGTAAGCAGTACTGTGGTTGTTCCGTGAGTAGTTACCGATGCAAAAGCGGTAGTTGTTTCGGCTGTGGCCCCCAGTGATGTTGATGTCTGATGGACATACAAGGCCAGGAATCACCGCGCGGTATGGATCGAATGTGCCTTCCCATGGAACAGGTCCACCGCGGCCAAACGGTCCACCGTCCCCGTCACGATCTCGACCAGTCTGAATGTCGTCGTACAAGCGTCCCTGGTCGAAGAACGGCAATAGCGAAACGAAACCGCTTAGGCTTGCGTTGTTGTGAGTTGTGGACGGTCCGCCTTCAGAGCCGGATCCGCCTTCCATGTAGGGGAACTTCTTGTGAACGTCGTGATAGTTGTGCAGTGCCAACCCCAGTTGTTTGAGGTTGTTCTTGCACTGTGTTCGTCGGGCGGCCTCGCGTGCCTGCTGGACGGCTGGTAGCAGCAGAGAAATAAGGATCGCGATAATCGCAATCACAACAAGTAGTTCGATGAGTGTGAAGCCGCGCTTCATTCTCAGAGATGGCATGAAAAGAATCCTTCGGAGTAGAGAGGGAGAGTTGGCCCGCGATCGCTTGCAGGCCGCTACCGCAATTGCAGTACCCGAACGTTAAAAAAGTATGAAATCACCCTTTGATAGTTGGTTTATCGCAGCAATTGTTTTCACGTGCCTAAAACTTGAACAAGCACGCCTCTTCAGCGAACAACTTCGGGAGTGCCCGTGTCCGAAAGAGCAGTGTTCAAGGATCGAAATTCTTGGGTGTCGTACTGGTCTTCAGGCTGAAGGGATTGTCGTGGTGTAGCGACGACGAATGGTGGCGGGATGGTAGATACAGTGTTGAAGCGACCGACTCTGGTTCTCAACCGGAACTGGCAGGCCGTTGGCGTAAACACGGTTTCGCGTTCGCTGGTGAAGGTCTGGAACGATGCCGCGCGGATTGTGGATCCGGCTGACTACCAGCAGTACGACTGGAACAGTTGGACCCGGCTCAAGCCACGCGAAGGCGAAGCGTTTATCAGCACGCGGTGGCTGCAGATTCGAGTGCCGGAAGTCATCACGTTGACAACTTACGATCGGCTACCAACGAATTCGGTTTCGTTTAGTCGTCGCAATGTGTTCAAGCGTGACCGGTTTACTTGTCAGTACTGCGGCAAGCAGCCTGGCAAGGACGACCTGACGATCGACCACATTGTCCCTCGCGCACAGGGTGGTGTGTCGTCATGGGACAATTGTGTTCTGGCTTGCGTGGCGTGCAACTCGCGGAAGGCTGACCGAACGCCCGGCCAGGCGAGAATGCCGTTGGCTCGCGAACCGGAACGTCCGGCGTGGCGACCTTTGTACGCTGCTCAGGGTGAGCGGTGCGATAGCTGGTCGCGTTTCGTCAGCGAAGCCTACTGGAACGTTGAACTCGATGAGTGACCATGTGGTCCCTCGGCGGTGCGACTATGAGGGCTGTGAGGCTTGTTTGCCTTGCAGCCCTTTCTTGGTTTCGCTTGCTTCTGCTTCGTGATCCCGAAAAACGACAGATTGTGGCGATTTTGCACCGCGTGCCTCAGGCCGCGACCTAGGTTCAACGTAGGTCCGGTAAAAAGAGGGGTGGAAAATGAAGACGGTAATGCACGCGATCGTTGCGATCGCGGTCTTGGCAACGCAGGCGAATGCTGGCGTTATTAAGATCGATTTGGACAGTTCGGCGGCGGCGAAGTTCAGTGGAATTGGAACCGCGAATGCGACGTACACCGACACCGTTCAGATCATGAACTCAAACACAGGAATGCTGGATTCATTTGATCTGGCAGTGTCCCTGGCGGGATCGGGAAATATCACGCTGGGTAGCACCGGTCTTGGAATTGGCGACGGGAAGATCAACGCTGGTGAAACACTCAAATTCACTTTTGCACTGACGCCATCATTGGGCACGACTTCGAGTCTCGGGTCGTTTCAATTCACCGAGATCGGGCACGGGCTAACGGTTTCCGATCTGTTCGGTACTGGTAGCTTTGCTGCCGTTTCAGATGGCGTGAATGGCACCGTGCTTGGACACAACGTTGTTGGTCCGACTGACATTTCGAACCTGAACGGTAAGGAGATTACCGTGCGTACGAGCAGCTCTCCGGACGGATCGGTAGACGGCATTTCGTCTCTTAGTTTCGAGGCGACGGCTGTGCCGGAACCATCATCTGTGATGCTCTGCGGTCTGTGCATGCTTGGTATGACTTTCAGCCGACGTCGTCGCGCTGCCTAAGCTACGCTCCGAAGTTGATGCAGATTTCACTGGCCTGACGGAAACTCTCCGGATCAGGTCAGTGTTTTTTCTTGCGCCGTCTTCGGCAGATTGTGCGCCAGCGGAATTCCCCTTTCCCCGACGGACGGGTTCTGCTTAAAACTCACGTCTCTCATCTCCCCCTCTTCCTGTTGGAACGCTTCTCAGGCACTTCTGACAGGTTCCTTCGGCGTTTCGCCAATCTCATGACTAATCGCAGTTCTTCCGGTCAACCCGGCCCGGTTCATAAACCGGTTCTTATGCGTGAAGTCATTCAATTCCTCGATCTCAAATCACAACATACCGTTGTCGACGGAACCGTCGGCGCTGGCGGTCATTCTGCGGCAATCTGTCCGCTCATCGAACCAGACGGAACCCTGCTGGGTTTTGATCGTGATCCGATGATGCTGGATTTCGCCAAAGAACGGCTGGCAGAATTTGGTTCTTCGCAGCTAATTCACTCCAGCTATGTCCATCTTCGTGAACAACTTGATGAACTCGGAATCGACGGCGTCGATCGCGTTCTCGTTGACCTCGGGCTATCCAGCGATCAGCTGGAAGACCGTTCGCGAGGGTTTGGGTTCAAGGCAGGTGGAACGCTGGACCTGCGGTTCGACACGAGTCGCGGTGAGTCAGCAAGCGAACTGTTACGAACAGCGTCGGCTGAACAGCTTGCGGACATCTTCCAAACACACGGCGAAGAAAAGTTCGCCAGGCAAATCGCGACTGGAATCGTCCAGCAGCGACGCCACGATCCAATCGAAACGACCGAACAACTGGAAGCCATCTGCGCGGCGAGCATGCCGGGCAAACCACGAGGTGGGAAGAACCCCGCCACGCGAGTTGTTCAGGCGTTGCGAATTGCCGTCAACGATGAACTCGAACACCTGCAGCGATCGCTGGATTCGGTGTTCTACGAATCTGTACGTCCGGGGGGGCGTGTTGTTGTCATCTCTTTCCATTCGATCGAAGACCGAATGGTTAAGCAGGCCTTTCGAAGGAAAGACCAATGGGAAAATCTGACCCCCAAACCAGTGGAAGCGAACTCGGCCGAGCTGCGGATGAATCCGCGAGCGCGATCGGCGAAGCTACGGGCAGCGAAGCGCCTCTAAGTGAAGACGAAAAATGGGGCTTCACTGATAAGAAGGGCGGCATGCCGTCTGAAACGAAAGCGGGTATCGCGATCGTTCTCGTGCTGCTTTGCGCGTTTGGGTTCATCACGTACACGAAGTATGGGAAGGGCCTGAAAGAGAAGACGCTCGCTGCGATCAACGGCAAGAAAACAGACGATTCAGCAACAGCAGGCGCTGACTCGAACGAAGATCCATCCGCAGGCGATGGTGACGCTATCCCAGATCCTCCGCCGGCTCAGGGTATGCCGTCTGCATTTGGTTCTGATGAACGCGTTGCGGCAAACGAGGACGAAATTTTCGGGCAGCAGGAACCGGCACCTGGTACCGTTTCACCTGCTGCTTCTGTTTCGCTTGATGAGGGTTGGGGGACTGCGGATGTTCAGCCAGCCGCACCACCAGCTTCAACAGATGTTGCCGCCGCACCAGCCCAACCCGCTGTCGAGCCAGACCCATTCGACGGTTTCGAAAACGCCGCTCCTGCAACAACAAAGCCAGCAACGCAGACACGGGTCACGCAACTACAAGATCCGTTGGATGACCTCGGAGATGCCTTCGATCAACCTGTCGCCGCCCAGCCTGCACCGCAAACACAGTCATCTGCTGCACCAGCCGACGACTTCGACCCTTGGGGAAACAGTGGCGATGTCGGCAACGTAGTTTCTGCGGAGCCTGCACCCGTTCAGCCAAATCAACCGGCTCCGATGGAACCAGCTTATTCACAGCCGGACCCGATGGATGCGTTCGGAGACGCTTTCGAATCGCAACCACAGCCAGCGGCTCAGCCCCAACCAGCAGCCAATGTTGTTCGTCAACAGCCAGTGCAACAACCTGCAGACGCATTCG
>JBGCDN010000874.1:0-5350 GCA_045105495.1 Planctomycetaceae bacterium | reverse complement strand
ATTTTTCCAACAACGCCTGTGCTTTCTTCGGGCCAACAAGTGGAACGCCGGGCACATTGTCGACACTGTCGCCGACCAGTGATTGGAAATCGATCACCTGATCGGGACGGACTCCCCACTTCTCGTTCAAGGATTCAACAGTGAAAAATTCGTTCCGGCGACAATTGAACATCCGAACGCGGGGGCCAAGAAGCTGCCGAGCATCTTTGTCTGTCGAAACGATAACCACGTCCATGTCCGCTTCAACGCCCTGTTTGGATAGCGTGGCGATCACGTCGTCAGCTTCCCAGCCCGGCAGTCCGACAGCAGGGACGTTCATCCCCTCAATCACTTCGACCACAAGCGGAATCTGTGGCTTCAGGTCGTCCGGCATGGCGTCGCGGTTCGCTTTGTATTCCGGATAGATCTCGTTGCGGCGTTGCTCACCGGAAATATCCATCGCACAGACGATGTGCGTTGGCTGCTTCTGCGTGATGAGGTTCATCAGGTCGCGGGTGAAGCCGAACACGGCGTTGGTTGGCTGGCCATCCGGGCTGGTCATGGGCGGGATGGCGTGGAAGACCTGAAAAATCAGTGAGTACACGTCAACCAGATAGAGCGTCGGTTTCATAAAGCGCCTTTGACCTGTTCCGTAGGACGGCTCAGTTTGAGCAATCCGCCTGAATCGGCAACTCAGGGAGCCAACAGAAACCAACGTATTCTCAGGTGGCGTGTTCGGAGGGGGCAGATGTTGTCGTCTTTCAGGTGGACAGACTGTCCGTTTTGCCCAACAGGAATTGGTTTCCAAACCGTCAACGTCTCAGCCCTCCCCACAAACCCTTCGCGCGCGAAACATGCGAAGATGGGGATTGGTTTCGTCGATGCATGAATTGGGGCAGTGTTCTGTGACACGGTGGTCGGATCTGTCTGAATGGTTCGTGACGGTTAGCTCGCATTCGCGTCGCTGTTAGAACCGTTTTCATCCACACAATCACGCGTTTCGAGCGATTGAAATGCTTCTTGACTCGACCTAACCCACGGGTATTCTTGGGATTGGGGATATTGGCCTATTCTTTCCGGTCGCGTCCCTTTCTCCGAATGCGATAAGCTAACACTTCTCCTCGGTGCTTTTTTGGCCACTCAAATCTGAGTCTGGCCAGGCTATGAAGGTCATCTTTATGTCTTCGAACAACATCTTCCTCTCGGTTTCAGTGTTCCTGAATCTCATTCTGCTGGCCGCGTTCTATTCCACCTACAACAGTAGCGCGAAGAACGGGGCTGATCTGGCTGAAGTGAAGAACACGCTTCAGGAAAGAGACCAGTCTGTTAAGACGATGACTACGCAAGTCAACACGCTGAAAGCGAAGGTCGGTTTGCAGCAGGCTGAGATGGGCAGCGACGTTGATGCCGAAGACGGAACTGTGATGGGTGGTATCAATGGACTGATTGCTCAGGGCAAAGAGATCACGAAAGGCGAAAAGTCGCTCGGTGCTGCAGTCAGGAAGATGCGGGAAGAACTCAACAACCAGCAGGCACAACTGAAGCAGCGGTTGATTGACTACAACACGAAGGTTCAGGAATTCAACAACATGGTTGCTCAGAAAGACGCTGAAGTCGCTGAGCACGAGAAGGCTGCCACCACGGCAAAGAATGAACTTCGAGTCAACGTTCAAAAGCACTCGGAAGAGATCACGAACAAAGACCAAATTATTGCTGATGTCCGTACACAGCTAAGCGATGCTCAGTCCGAACTGGAGAAAGTTCGATCAGAGAAAGACGCGATCATCGCTGCCCGCGACGAGCGTATTCAGAAACAAACAGGCAGCCTTGTCCGGCTTCGTCGCGAGAAGTTCGAACGAGAAGACCTCAGCTTCGAAATTGCTGATGGCCGAGTCATGTTTGTCGATAGTGCTCGGAAAGTTGTCACCATCAATCTTGGTGAAGCTGATGGCCTGCGACCGGGCGTGACCTTTAGTGTCTATCAAAAAGACAACTCCGGTATTGGTCGCCGCAACATGGAAGACATCAAGGGCAAGGTCGAAGTAACTTCGATTCTGGGCCCACACCGTGCTGAGGCACGCATTCTTGATCCAACACGAGCAGTCAAACGCCGCGGCGAAGAAGAAGGTCGATACACATTCGCTCGCCGTTCAAGCTACTACCAAAGCAGCTTGTTGCGACCATTGGCTCAGGGAGATCCAATCTACTCGCCTGCTTTCAGCAAAGGCCGTCAGGAAATGTTTTCGATCGTTGGTCTGATTGACCTCGATGGCGACGGCAAGAGCGACCGCGACTTGCTTCGCAACCTGATTCGCTCCAACGGTGCTGGCTTGGATAACGAGATTGGAGACGACGGTGAACCGATCACTGGTCCAAACCCAATTTCACACCGGACTCGGTTCCTCGTCATGGCCGACCTGGGCGATCAGGACAAAACAGAAGACACACGAAAGAAAGCCGAGTACCAGAAGATTGCTCGTCAGGCCAGCAAGATGCGAGAAGACGCACTCGACGCCGGTGTTCGAATCGTTTCTCTGCCAGCATTCCTCGACTACCTTGGATTCCAACCGTCAGCCAGCCCATGGCGCGATGGTGAAGACTTCAAAGCCGTTCTCAGCAACGGAGCTGCCAGCGAGCGTGTTGGTGGTGGACTTGGCCAGCGACAGTCGCAGGGCAACGTGTCTGGCCTCTATCACCCAGACAAGCGACGTATCTACAACCTTGAAGACCGAATCGGCCGCCAGGGAACAACGGGCAACGTCAGCGACTTGTACAACGACAAGTAAGTAAACCGCTGCTGATACTGTGACTCATCGAGCCGCGTCATACTTGTGACGCGGCTCGCTTTGCGTACGTGCTCGCCATGCGGCGAAGAACGACAGTAGGACGACTCTCCGAGGCTGTGAATAAATTGGGAGACATGACGTTGGGTGGCCGGGGTTGGAGCGAGGAACGAGCGAAACCCCGGTGATTCCGGGGCTTCCTTCGCAGGCTCAGTCCAGCCCCGGCCACCCAATCTGGTTTATTCACAGTCCCTCCGAGTCGTTTTTCGCGAGGATTCTCCACGCCTCGGAGAGGCGAGTTACTTTCTTCGACGCCCTATTTAGAGGACGCGCTTGCTGCGGGGGTAGCTTCCGAGGACGGTCATTTCTTTGCACAGCGCGCTGGCTTCTTCGACGGCGGAATTGAAGTCGGCGTTGTCGCGGTGGCCGATGGCGTCGATGAAGAACTTGTATTCCCAGTTCACCCGACCGCTGGGACGCTTGTCGATGTGAGTGAGGTTGATCTTCGCCTTTTCAAAGACAGACAAAACGCTGACCAACGCACCGGGGCGGTCGTCGGTTGTAAACATGATGGATGTCTTGTCTTCGCCCGAGATGTTTGCGGTTTGCTTGGAGAGGATGAGGAATCGCGTGATGTTGTTGGGCTTATCTTCGATCCGTCCGAAGATGGAATGCAGCCCGTGAATCTCACCTGCCAGCATGCTTCCAACGGCGGCAACGCCCTGCCCCGGGTTCTCAGTTGCCTCTTTGCTCGCGTTGATAACAGCGGCCGCACTGTTGGCGGCGGGAATGAGTTCGACCTGCGGATACTGTGTAGCCAACCAACTTCGACAAAGCGACGCACCGACGGCACTGGTGTGAATGCGTGTGACTTCCTTTGGTTCGCAGTTCGCCAGCAGGCAGCGGTTCACTTCAAGCTGAACCTCGGCGTAGACGTTTAGCAAATGATGATGCTGTGCGAACGCGTCCATGGTTTCGGCGCTGCCGCCGACCATTGAGTTTTCGATCGGAACCAAGCCGTAATCGACGTGCCCACGAGCCACCTCAACAAACACACCTTCGATCGCGCGAAGATCTTCGTATTCGACGCTGGATCCGAAGTGCGAAACGGCCGCCACATGGCTAAAGCTGCCTGTCGGCCCGAGGTAACCGATACGTAGTGGCTGTTCCAGATGGAAACTGCCGCTCATGAGTTCTCGATAGACCGCTTCAATCGTCCGCGGAGCGAGTGGGCCAGCGTTCATTTTGAGAACACGGTCCAGAACAGCAGCCTCGCGATGCGGCGCGTAGATAGGCGTTCCGCTACCGCGTTTGAATTCGCCAACCTTCACAACCAGATCGGCTCGCTCGTTCAGAAGTTCAACCAACCGCTGGTCGACGCTGTCGATCTGAACGCGGAGATCGTCGAGCTGACCCGGATCCGGCTTTGGTTGATCTGATTCTTTGCCGTCCATTGCTTTTCCTGCCTGTAGAAAATGGGCACAGGCTCCCCGGGTATGAAGTACTAGAAATACGAAGTGAAGCGATTCAGCCGGCGATGGTCGGAAGACATATCGACACAACGCGATACGAACCAAAGCGAAAGCAGGACCGAGACCAGACTTTGAGAACCGCTTCTAACGTCGGCGTGCTCGCGAATCCAACCACTTGCCGAGCACTTCGTGAAACGGCTGAGTTGTCAGAATTTTCACATGGTCGACGGCAACTGAGCCGCAGACTTTGTCGATACCTTCGCAGAATGCCTGGTACTGTTCCAGATAATGCTCGCGCAGTTTGTTTGGATCAGTAAGTAGGTGATGGCCTTCGCGTTCGAGGTTGCGAAACTGCGTTGGTCGGCTAAACGGGAAGTCTTCTTCTTCCGGTGCGACGATTTGGAATAAGACCACGTCGTGATTGGCATGCCTTAGCCGCCGCAGCAGATCAGTTAGTGAATCAAGCCTGTCGAAACAGTCACTGAAAATGCAGACAAGACTTCGCCGTTTCAGGGTAGGAACGATGGAATCGATCACGGAACTCAAACTGGACTCACCACCAACGTCGGTTTGCTCCAGCGTTCCCATTAGTCGCTTGAAGTTGGTAGGGCTGGCCGACGGCTTCAAATGATCGCGCAGCTCTGAATCGAACGTGTGGAGCCCGACGGCGTCTCGCTGATTTAGAAGCAAGTGTCCAAGTGCGGCGGCGTAGATGCGGGCGTATTCGAACTTGGTAAGAGTGCTCTGTCCGTAGCCCATGCTGCCAGACGCGTCGACCAGCATGTAGCACCGCAAGTTCGTTTCGTCTTCGAACTCTTTGATGTAGTACTTGCCGGTCTTGCCGTACGCCCGCCAGTCGATGTGGCGGATCTCGTCGCCCGGGTAATAATTCCGATGCTCGACGAATTCCACACTGGCCCCTTTGTAGGGACTCTTGTGCTGCCCAATGATGAACCCTTCCACCACCAGCCTCGCGACGAGTTCCAGCCGGCCGTACTTGGCAAGGGCCGTTGGATCGGCGAGTGGAGCGTCAGATTTGCGACCAAATGATGACTTCATGCCATCAGCATAGCGGACGGCTCGAACAGATTCCTGTAGTTGTTCCGCTTAAATGCA
>JBGCDN010000873.1:0-3754 GCA_045105495.1 Planctomycetaceae bacterium | reverse complement strand
TCTCCGGTTCTGTCTTACTGGAGCTCGGGATGAGCTGCACGTTCTCGCTGTCTCAGCGGGCGAGGACCGGTAATGCGGGTGTGAAGTCGTAGTCGTGCTTATTCAGCAGGCAGCCATCAAGGTCTGTGAAGAGGGCAAGAGCTGGTGAGCTGGCATCGTAAGCTGAATTCAACATGGAACTCGGTGCGGGAGATGGGGCACGAACCGGATATGTAGACAAATATAGGAAGTCACGTTCAAGGTTGCCTGGAAACTCCATCAACGGCGTTAGCCTGAGCCGCCAATTTTGCTTTGCATGGGAACCTTTTACCGCTCCTGCAGAAGAATCGGTGTCGTTTGCAACCGGGAAACTCAGCCCGTAGATTGAGTCTCCAAGCGAGTAACCTAGATTTTTGTAGCGGAAACAAGTCGATTCAGCGCCCGTCCGAGAGGCCGCGCCGTAGCTGAGTCAGGCTGAAAGGGAAGAATCAGGCATGATCCTGACAGGCAACGCGATTAGGAAAGAGCTCGGTGGGAACATCATCATCGACCCCTACAACGAATCGCAGCTCAATCCCAACAGCTACAACATGCGGTTGCACAACGAATTGCTCGTCTACGAGGAAATCGTTCTCGACATGCATCGCCCCAACCGCTTCCGACGCTACACCATCCCGGAAGAAGGTTTTGTGCTGCAGCCAAACCAGCTGTACCTCGCCCGAACGATGGAACGAACTGAGACATACAACTTCGTTCCAATGCTTGAAGGCCGCTCGTCGATTGGTCGCCTTGGTTTGTTTGTCCATGTGACTGCTGGCTTCGGCGACGTTGGCTTCAAAGGCTACTGGACTCTTGAGATGTTCGCCGTGCAACCGGTTCGCATCTACGCCGGTGTGGAAGTGTGTCAGATCTTCTATCACTCGATCGAAGGCGACATCACTGAGTACCAGAGTGAGAAGTACCAGAACAACAGCGACATCCAGCCGAGCATGATGTTCAAAGAAGTCGAGAACGCCAACGATCCGCAAATGCGATTGGCGTTCGGACAAGACCAGAAGTAACGAACTCGAACCGTTGCTCGGCGCCGACGACGTTCGTAATGCAATACGAACATCGAATATAAATGTGAATTCTTGAGCGAAGCTCAATGAACATCGCGCGGGGTTTTCGTTTCTAGTCTTGGTGGGACAACGCGGCTGACAACCGCGAAGTCCCAACTCCATTCATGATGCAATTCTGCATCGCTGCGTCTGATGACCTGACAGACGTTTGATTTTCTCAACTTCATTCCGCGCTCAACTTGCGCGCTGAATGATGCAACGGGGAGCCCGATCATGCTGCTAAGAAAAAAACGTCGTCAATCCAAAATCCACAACGCTGCTCAAATCGAAGCTATCGAGGATCGAGTTCTTCTTTCTGCGTCGAACACCAGTGGAGAGGTCGCCTCCATTGACGGTTCAGGAAACAACCTGGAGAACGAAAACTGGGGCAGCGCTCACATAGCGCTCGAGAGAGCGGTGGCCGTCGAATACGGGGACGGTGTATCTACTCTCGCCGGTGAAGATCGACCGAGTGCTCGTGAGGTCAGCAACGCAATCGCTGCTGTTGACGAATTGCAGAGCAACGACCGCTACCTCACTGACATTCTGTGGATTTGGGGGCAGTTCATCGATCACGACCTGGATTTGTCGGAAGGCGGAACCGGTGGGGAAGCCAATATCGAAGTCCCAACCGGTGACGTCTTCTTCGATCCATTCGGCACCGGTGAAGCGGTAATCGATTTCACGCGAACCGGTGGTGAATTCGATGAAGACGGTGTTCTTCAGCAGGTGAACGCCATCACGGCATTCCTGGACGGTTCAGTCGTCTACGGCTCCGACGACGATCGCGCCGCGGCGATTCGAACATTCGAGGGGGGGTTGCTGAAGACCAGCGATGGCGACCTGCTGCCGTACAACGTTGATGGCTACGACAACGCCGGAGGTACCAGTGATACGCTGTACCTAGCTGGAGACAGCCGGGCGAACGAGAACATCGCGTTGGCGTCGATGCACACTGTTTTCGTTCGCGAACACAATCGAATCGCGACGGATTTGGCCGAAGAGAATCCAGACCTGACAGACGATGAGCTGTACCAGGAAGCCAGGTCGATTGTCAGAGCCCAACTGCAGTCCATCACCTTCAACGAGTACCTGCCGGCCTTACTGGGAACAAACGCGATTTCGGAGTACGACGGCTACGACTCAAATGTGAACCCGAACATTAGCAACCTGTTCTCAACAGCTGCTTACCGATTCGGTCACACATTGTTATCGCCAGAATTGCTGCGATTGGACGCAGATGGAAATGTCGCCGACGAAGGCAACATCGCTCTACAGAATGCGTTCTTCCGACCAGATGAACTGGCAACGAATGGGATTGATTCCATCCTGCGTGGGGCAACAGTCCAGGTTGCTCAGGAATTGGACAACGAAGTTGTAGACGACGTTCGGAACTTCTTATTCGGTCCGCCCGGAGCTGGTGGGTTCGACCTGGTGTCTCTAAATATCCAACGGGGCCGCGACCACGGTCTGGCCGACTACAATCAGGCTCGCCTGGATCTTGGTTTGGAAGCCGCCGAGAGTTTCAGCGACATCACGTCTGACCCGGACGTCGCCGCGAAGTTGGAGCAGCTCTACGGCACGGTCGACAACATTGACGTTTGGGTTGGCGGACTGGCTGAAGACCACTTGCCGGGTTCCAGCATGGGAGAAACCTTCACGACGGTTCTTGTTGACCAATTCGAACGTCTTCGCGACGGGGACCGATTCTGGTACCAAAACGTCATGAGCCGCGACCAGGTACGTGAGATTGAAGACACCACTCTGGCAGACATCATTGAACGCAACACTGGCATTGAAGGATTGCAGGACAACATCTTCTTCGCTCCGTCTGTAGTTCATGTCGATATCAGCGATCTTCGAACGGACGAAGTGACTGTCCGTGAGCGAAGCGGCAACATAGAAGTTGTTGACGATCGTTCTCAAACCGTCGTGACGACTCTGCCTGCCGAAAACGTAGAACGAGTCATGCTGATCGGCGACGGTGATCGCGGCAATCGCGTCTCAATTAAGGCCATCCCTTCTGAGGCATTGCCGGGCGGTATCGTCGTTGAGTTCAACAGCACTCGGGGTGACACACTCGCCATTGAAGGAACTCGAGCCCCCGACGCAATCAATCTCGACGACACGAGTGCCGACCTGAATGGCTTATCCATCCAGCACTTCGGAACAGACCGCGCCGTCGTTAACGCTGGCCGAGGCGGCGACACAGTCGATGCAACGGACGCCACAATCGCCGTTCATATCTTCGGTGAAACTGGAGCCGACCGACTCTTCGGCGGCCGAGGAAACGACATGATCGATGGCGGTGGCGGCAACGACCGCATCGATGGCCGCGCTGGCAATGATCGACTGATGGGCCAGGCTGGCAACGACTTGATGATGGGTCGCGGCGGCCGTGACATGCTTGACGGCGGAGCGGGCAACGACCGTCTTCGAGGCGGAGGTTCTGCAGATCAATTGATTGGCGGACAAGGTAACGACAACCTTCGAGGCGGCGGAGGCGCCAACCGATTCGAGCTATCGAGGAACGCTGGCGACACGATTGGCGCGTTCCTGTCAGTCGATGTTCGTGACGAACTCAACTTGTCACGCCGGGCACGCGATGCCGTGTTCACAACCGACGAGTTGAACGAAATGTTCGCATAAGCGAACAAAGTAATCCTCTGGAGCGA
>JBGCDN010000872.1:0-6625 GCA_045105495.1 Planctomycetaceae bacterium | reverse complement strand
CCAACCGTGGAGGTCCAGTTCAGAGCGGTTGATGGCGGCGGCGACTGTTGGGTGAGTCCGCAGGTTTTCCAGCTGGACCAAAACGTTCTCTTCGACCGTGACAGCAAGTCGTTCTTCGAAGTCTTTAATTTCGCCGTAGTTCTCTTCCATGATTCGCCGGGTTGCTTCGGCATGCTGCAGATAAGAGCAAACAGCGGGTAGGGTCTGGATCTTGTCTGGCGATAGAAGTCCTGACATGGCTCCGCAATGGGAGTGACCACAGACAATAATATGCGGAATTTTCAGTGCGGCGATGGCGTATTCGATTGTTGCGGCTTCGCCGCCCTGGACGGCACCGTACGGTGGAACAATGTTCCCGGCCGTTCGCTGAATAAAGATTTCGCCGGGCTTCGTTTGAGTCAGACGGCTCGGGTCGATTCGAGAATCGGCACAGGTAATGAATAGAGCCCTCGGACTCTGCCCCTTCGCAAGTCCTCGGAACAGAGCTTCGTTTTCACGAAAATCACCCTGCTGAAACTGCTTGATACCGTCAACAATTTTTTCCACAGTGGCTCCCTCAAAGGCGTTCAGATGCCAATAGCTTAGGGAACACACCGAAAACGTGGAACATCGAGCCGGTTTCGCCCGCGGTCAGGTCCCGAAAGGAGTGGCGGGAGTGGCTACTTCGGACGTTTCGATTCGATGAGCTTCAGAATGTCGCCGATGCAGCAGTGAGCCTCGATCGAGTGACGCAATGGCTGGTCAGCGAGCACTCGATACTCGTTGCGGCGCCCCACACGTTCGCGTTCAAGGAACCCGTCGTCCACAAGCTCCTGCACAATCCGCAGGACAGCTCGCTCAGTGATTCCGACGCTCTGCGCTACTTCTCGCAGGGTGCTCTGAGGATCCTCGTTCAGCCTGATCAGAACGTGCGAGTGATTTGTGAGGAACGTCCAACGGGCCACCGCTTTGGAGTCCGATGTCGTTTTCGATGCTCGTTTCTTCTTTGCCACCAAGATTTCTCGCCAATAGGACTAGTAGTCGTAAGTTAAACGATGACGCCAGTTTATGGAACTTGAATTCATGAATCTATTAGCAATCGTGTTAAAGTGAATAAAAAAACATGAAATGCATTTCATGCTTTGGTCGTCATTAGTAATACTCCGGGTCACTCGCAGGTTCCACGCTGCTCCGGAGCCTCTAAGTTTCATCTGGAGAGACCAAATGGATGGCTTCGTATACACAGTAACCACCACAACGGTACTGCTTCTGTTGCAGGTGCTGATCGCTGATCGATTTGCGAATGCAGGAACCCGCCGTTTTACGTTGCTGACCGGGGCACACGCTCTCGTTTCATTCGCAGCGTTGATTGCCTTCGCGGTGACTCGGCAGGATGCAGAATTGCTTGCTGGCACGACCGTGTTGGGCCAGGTTGGTGTGCTTGCCAACGGAGTCTCACTGCTGATGTTGGCTCTGGTGGGTTTTGTGGGCTGGATCGTCTGTCGGTTCTCTTGCCGATACCTGGACGGTGAGAGTCAGCAAAATCGATTTCTTCGCTGGGCCGGTTTCACGGTCGGGGCGGTTTCGCTGCTAGTGCTGGCGAACAACTTCGCTCTGATGATCGCCGCATGGATGGCAAGCAGCTTCGGACTCCACCGACTACTAACTCACTACTCTGACCGCCCGGCAGCAATGCGAGCCGCATGGACGAAGTTTGCTTTTAGCCGAGTTGGCGATCTGTTTCTTGTCTTGTCTGCACTTATGGCCTTCCGACACTTCGGAACGCTGGAAATCACAGCCTTCTCAGAGAGCGTCACTTCTGACGCGCCGTCGGCACCGCTGTGGATTGGGCTCTGCCTTGCGATCGGTGTCATGATCAAGACGGTTCAGTTCCCGTTTCATACATGGCTGCCCGATACAATGGACGCTCCAACAAGCGTGTCTGCTCTAATGCACGCTGGCGTGGTGAATGCGGGCGGTTATGTACTGATTCGCCTAAGCCCTCTGGTAACGGGTTCGGCAGTGGCGATGCTCGTGTTAGTTGTCATCGGAGCTCTCACCACATTTGGTGCGGCTTTGGTCATGACCACGCAGCACAGTATCAAGCGTAAGCTAGCGTGGTCCACGATCGCCCAGATGGGCCTCATGATTCTGCAATGTGGGCTCGGTGCGTTCAGTGCGGCAATGCTGCATCTTGTTGCCCACTCGATGTACAAGGCCTACTCGTTTCTTAACAGCGGCAGCGTGGTGGTTCAGGCCAGTGCGGTTCGCGGTGCCACACAGCGGAAACTGAGCGACGGCGAAGTCGAGGGCTTTTCACTTTTCAGTGCAACGGTTGTGGGATTGTTGGTATTCGCTGCAGCTGCGTTGCTGATTGGATTCGACATCAGTGCGAAGCCCGGCGGCCTGCTCTTGGGAGCAATATTCGCTATTGGGATGAGTCGGTTCATTTGGAACCTGTCGAAGGCGAACACCAAAGGGCTCGCGGAAATTGGCCTCATCGCTGTCTTCGCCCTAAGCCTTAGTTACCTCGGCGCCTACGCTGGCATCGATGCTTTGGTAAGCCCATCTCTTGCAGCAAGCACACCGATTCAAAGCTGGCCGGTTCAAGTTGCAGTGTTGCTTGCTCTGGGTGTGTGCCTGCTGGTGGAACACTGTGTTCTGACAAAGCGAGTGCCGGGGCTTCTGCATTCGCTTCGCGTTCACGCCTCAAACGGCTTCTACATCGACGCTTGGCAACGAAACCTGTCTCGCTAGCTCTCATTGAAACAAAACAGCTCTCAGCACCACTCATCCTTGGGTTAGGGAAAAACCATGTCGACCGCTGAACTACTTGAAACATCTGCAGGCCTCTCAAACGACCAACTGCAACAGGCGTCCCTCCACAGCCGTGTTACCGAAGCACTCGAGTCGGTACACAAGCTGATTGCACCGGTTTGGCCGCTCTCAGATTTTGTAGCCGTCAATCCGTATCTCGGCCTTTCTGATCAACACTTCCTGCAAGCTCGGGCGAGCCTACAAACAGTTTCGACTTGTGAAACGTTGATGCCGCTTGAGTACTACAAGAAGGCGTTCCTGGCAGGACTCTTCACTATCGAGGACGTGCGATCAGCCCGCGCGGCTGTGCTGGACAATTCTTCTGTTGGGAATTTCGTCTCAGGGTTCGAGCAACTGGAAGCTTTGTTGTCTTCGGCCCAACACGACTCGACAACCAAACATCGCCCCATTGCAACGTACGCTGGCCTGATCGACAGCGGGACTAAACGCGAGTGGGAAGAGACAATCGTCGACTTTGTTTCAGGCGCCTGTGGTGAGTACTACGACCAGGGACAGGCAACTTGGAAGAGTCCGTGGCAGGATCTGACTTTGTTCGAAGCGTGGCGAACTCAGGCTATTGTGAACCGCCGCCCGGAGATTGAAGGGATCGCTGGGTTCCGAGAGTTTGCGAAGCGGCTTCCAACAGGCGGCGAATCTGCAATTGAGTTCCTGATCGGTCGAATTGGCATTCCGAAGGCTGTTTACGAACAGTTCCTCGCGGCTCAGGCCATGAGCGTTAAAGGCTGGTGTGCGTGGACGAAGTACCAAAGCGAGCAGTTCCCCCGGGACGCTGGTAGTGATCTAACAGACCTCATCGCAATCCGACTCGCCTACGACGTCGCACTTGCAGGAAGCAAGTCGTTCAAGATGGATTGGGCTGCGATCGAAGAGCAGTGTGCAGTTCAGCCGTTGATTGCAGTTGATGACGAGTCACGAGTTGCCGATCGGTATGTACTGCAACGAGCAACCGAACATGCTTTTCGTCGAAACCTGCTGGGTCAATTCTCTCCATCTGATGCCAACGTTGAAGGTAAGTCTTCGGATCGAAAGTTAGCTCAGCTTGCTTTCTGTATTGATGTGCGATCAGAAAGAATTCGTCGTCACCTGGAGGCTGTATCAGAGGATGTTGGCACGATTGGCTTTGCTGGCTTCTTCGGAGCCGCATTCAAACTGGCTCGGTTCGGCGAATCCACAACAGCACCACACGCCCCTGCTCTTCTTTCACCAGAGCTCGTCGTTTGCGAATCAGTTCGTGGAGCTGATGAGCAACAAGCGGCAGAGTGGAAGAGGCAACGCGGTTTCAAACGTTCTGTTCGCTCGGCCGTGAAGTCGTTCCAACGTTCGGCGGTAAGCTGCTTTGGGTTTGTTGAGTCGGCTGGGCTGCTGTTTGGCCCAGCCTTACTGGGGCGGACTCTGCTTGGTTCGAAGGTCTCGCAAAAGCATCTGACTGACGGAGTGCCTTCGCAACATGCTCACAACCTTGCCCCATCGTTTGAAGGTCTGGAAGAACAAGGTTTTGGGTTCGAACAACAGACTGATCTTGCGGAGGGTATCCTGCGAGGAATGAGCCTCACATCAGATTTCGCGAAGCTTGTTGTTCTTTGTGGACATACGACCGAAGCCGAAAACAATCCGGCTCGAGCAGGACTGGAATGTGGAGCATGTTGTGGCCACTCCGGCGAACCGAGTGCTCGGTTCGTGGCTGAGTTGCTAAACAAGGACTCCATCCGTGAAGCAGTGAGAGGGCGAGGGATTGAGATCCCAGCCGACACTGTTTTCGTGGCTGGGCTTCACAAGACCACGACCGACGACATCGAATTCTTCGACACTCACTTGCTGCCGCCGGAGCAAATGAAGTTCCTTGAAGAGCTAAGGCTGATTACCGCCGAAGCATCAAACCGAACGCGAGAAGAACGTTTGCCGTCTCTTCGTGGCAACAACATCAACGACCTTCGCAAGCGAGCGACGGACTGGTCTGAGATTCGACCGGAATGGGGTCTCGCCGGTAACGCAGCATTCGTTGTGGGCCCGCGAAGGCTGACGGCCACTGGTGACCTTGAAGGCCGTTCGTTCCTCCACAGCTACAATTGGCGAAGCGATAAGGACTACGCGGTTCTAGAGCAGATCATCACGGCTCCTATGGTCGTTGCACACTGGATCAACATGCAGTACTACGCATCGACCGTCGATCCGACGAACTTCGGAAGCGGGACCAAAACGATCCACAATGTCGTTGGCCAGTTCGGGCTGCTGTCTGGCAACGCTGGTGACCTGCAAACCGGCTTGCCGTTGCAGTGTGTTCATAACGGAGAAGACTTCCAGCACGAACCACTCCGATTGCTGTGCGTCATCGAGGCTCCAACGCACGCCATCGCCGAGATCATAGACAAGCATCAGGTTCTCCGTGACCTTGTTGAGAACGATTGGCTGCACCTGGTAGCCGTCGATGACGCTGAGTACCACGAATGGACAAGCACCGGGTGGCAGGCCATTTCAACTCAGACCGCTGACCTTGAGATGGCATCTGCATAGCGAACGGTTGTCATACCATTTCTGTTGTGAGTACGACCAAGAAGAGCAGTCTGACAATTTGTCCGACTGCTCTTTTTCCGTTGGTCGAGGGCGAACTCATAGAAGCAGATGAGTCGAGTTAGATGATGTCAAGAAACTCAGGCGAGTCGCTGAGGATGTCATCGAGTGCCTGGATGCCCCAGTCGATGTCGCCATTTCCGAAAAGGTTGTCGGCAGCGGCGTCGTCGACAATATTTACCAGCGGAAGGAACTCATCCTTAATCGCACTGATGCGGTCCTCGACAGTGCCATCAGAGATCCACTGCAACCGAACGGCTTCCAGTGCCATTAGGTCGGCATCTATCGTTGTAGATGAACCGATCAGCAGGTCATCATCCGAGCCGCCCTTCATCAAGTCTGAACCTGACCCGCCAATCAGCAGGTCACGACCGCTTCCTCCTAAGACTCTATCGTTGCCTTCTTCGCCGATGACAATGTCGCTTCCACCATTGCCATAGACGGTATCAGCACCGGTTCCGCCAAGGACGATGTCATCACCACCGCGTCCCTTCAGCTGGTCTTTGCCTCCCTCGCCGTAGATGAGATCCGGCCCTGCTCCGCCGGCGACTTTGTCGTTGCCGGTTCCGGCATGAATCTCTGAGAAGCCAAGGTTCTTTACATTCACATTGTCGCGACCAGGGCCGACATCGACATAAACATCGTGGGCTTCTTTCAGCCGAACGACGACCTGATCGTTACCCTCGAACGTGTAGATACTGACGCTTGAAACGCTTTCCCTCGGTATTGGCGGCAACCCTTTCCCATTCTGAAAGACTTTGAAGGTCTTCGCTCGCTCTTTGACCAGAAAGGTGTCGTTGGTCTCGCCGTCACCAAGTACAACCAGTTCGTCTTCCACCAAGACAACTCCGGCGTCGTCCAAAAGGATCGTGCCAGTTCCGGTTGCATCTTCTAATGTCACGTCGCGGCCGGTTGCATCCAGTTCAGACAAATTCAGGAAGAACGTCTCATCGACCTCCGCCAGTTCGTCGCCTTGAATGGCGACGATGAACTGCTCCACCAGCACCCCGGATCCAAGCTGAATGGTTCCGTTCGAGACTGGGACATAGTCGTTGTCGGCAACGGTGGCTGATCCGTCTGCAGTATCGACCCGAAGTACTACGGCCGTATCGACCACGGCACTTGTCGATACCGTGAACACCATGTTGCTCTCGCCTGAGTCACCTTCAACCCGCGAAACATCGTTGATTGTGATGACCGCAGAGTCGTCATTTTCGATGGTTGCAGTCTGAACACGATC
>JBGCDN010000871.1:0-4339 GCA_045105495.1 Planctomycetaceae bacterium | reverse complement strand
CTTCTCTCCCGCACGGGTTTCACGGGCGACCTGGGTTACGAACTTTGGGTTCAACGTGAAGACGCAACCACAGTCTTCGACGCGTTGATGAACGCCGGCCGGGGATACAACATCACGCCGATCGGATCGACAGCTCTCAAGATGGCTCGCATCGAAGCCGGGCTGCTGCTCTTGGATGTGGACTTCCATTCGTCGCGTTACGCATGGGTTGATGCTCAGCGCGAAACACCCATGGAACTCGGCTGGGACTGGATGTTTCGTCGTCTTGCGAAAGACAAACGCGACTTCATCGGCCGCGCGGCGATTGAGAGTGAAATTAAGAGCAAAAGTAGTCGGTGGACCACGGTTGGCATTGAAGTCGATTGGCGCGACTACGATCGGGTTCATCGCGAAGCTGGCATTACGACGCCTCAGCACGAGCTGTACAGCGAATCAACAATCTCTGTTTATCGTCGCAGCGAAACGCCTTGGGACTATGCCGGCTACGCGAGCTCGTTTGTTTTCTCATCGTTACTGAAGAAGCCGCTCGCGATCGCCAAGCTGCCACTAGACATGGCGTCGCCGGGTACGGAAGTCGAATTAGAACTCTCTGTTATCCGAAAGCCTGTTAACGTTCTTGCCCGAGTCGCGAAGATGCCGTTCTTTAACCCGGACCGGAAGACGGCCCCAATGAATACGGGAGGTGCATCATGAGTGCTTCGAAGAAATACGATGCGATCGTCGTTGGTGGCGGCCACAACGGTCTTGTGAATGCAGCCTACCTCGCAAAAGCAGGACTGAAGACGCTAGTGCTGGAACGCCGACCACTCGTCGGTGGCGCGGCGATTACGGAAGAGCTGGTTCCCGGATACAAGTTCACGACGTTCTCGTACGCGATTAGCCTGCTGCGTCCAGACATCGTCCAAGACCTGAATCTGGCTTCACACGGCCTGATGATTCTGCCGCTCGTGAATACCTTCCAACCGGGGTTCAGTGGCAACTACCTGTTTCTGGGTGCAGATTCCGATGCAAATTATCACGAACTGGCAAGGCATTCAGTTGAGGATGCAGAGGGCTACAAAGAACTTGGCCATGTGCTGAACCGTCTGTGTTTCGCTTTGAAGCCATGGATGGATCGCATTCCGCCGAACAAGCTCAGCCAGGACCCGCGTGACCTGGCCGACATGGCAGAGTTGCAGACCTATGTCGAAGGCCTCGATCCGGATGTTCGCGACTTGCTGGATAAGTTCTACCGCTGTAGTGCTGCAGAGATTCTGGACGACTACATCGAATCCGACTTGATTAAAGCCATGATTGCGTCCAGTGGAATCATTGGCAGCAAGTGTAGTCCGCGTTCGAAGGAATCGGGGCTCGTCTGGCTGTTCCACAAGCTTGGCGAATACGACGGCGTGCAGGGTGAATGGGGCTTCCACAAAGGCGGAAACGGTGGGTTCACTAAGGTGCTGGCGAAAGCGGTTCAGTCGTTTGGTGGTGAAATCGTAACCGACGCTGATGTTGCTGAAGTGACCTACGAGAATGGCATTGCAAACGGAGTCGCGTTAGCTGACGGAACACGGTTCTCAGCCGACACCGTCGTCAGCGCATTGGATCCGCGGGCGACGTTTACTCGGCTGGTGAACGCAGATGACATGCCGAGTGATCTCATTGAGACACTTCGCAACTTCAAGTACCAGGGCACGGCCGCCAAGGTCAACTTCGCGCTGTCTGATCTGCCGCAGTTTCCGGGGCTTGAAGGGCGAACCGATTTGTACGCCGGTTTTACAAACGTTGGCCCGTCAATGGAGTATCTCGAACAGGCGTTTGCCGATTGTGAAGCCGGTCGTTTTAGTCGAAGACCGTTTCTTGATTGCTGTGTTCAATCGACAATCGATCCAGACATGAGCCCCGCAGGCAAACACATCATGTCTTGTTTCGTCATGTACGCTCCGTATCACCTTGCCGAGAGCAATTGGGACACGGAGAGGGAGAACCTTGGCGACACTGTTCAAGAAACGCTGGAAGAATTCTTCCCAGGGTTCAGTAGCAGTGTTCTGCATCGAGAAGTTGTTACACCGCTGGACATCGAACGAATTATTGGGTTGAGCGAAGGTAACATCTTCGCCGGAGAGCTATTTGCTGACCAGCTATTCTTGAACCGACCGGCTGCAGGGTGGAATCAATATCGAACACCGATCGCTGGCTATTACCAGTGCGGATCGGGAACGCACCCAGGCGGTTGCGTCACCGGCGGCCCAGGTAAGCTTGCAGCAACGCAGATCCTCTCAGACAAGCAGGCCACGAAGCATCGATAGAGCCACGCTTTCCGGCCGTTCCACGAATCATTGAGACAGAACGCCGACACTCGAAAAGCATCGACTACTCCAACAGGTCTTTCAGGCCCGTTTGATCGTCGTCTTCTCCTCCACCTTCTTCGAAGGACTCCAAGATCGGCAACGGGTCGAAAGAAACCCATGCAGGCAATGCTGACGCCATACTCGCGACGAGTGTTCCGCCTCGCAGCAGCCACATCACATAACCAACGGATACCGTGGTGGAAACGACCGCGGTCGTCCCGACAGCCATCGTGTCCAGCATTTCGGCGTCATCTAACGCTTCGCTATTGGAATCGAACGAGGCCTCAATTGTCGCCACAGCAATCGGCTTCCCCTGCTTGTAGCTACGGTTGCCAGAATCTTCAGTCTGGAATCCACTCAAAGACGAACCGCCCCATGAGCTACTGGAGTAGCTATCACGAGCTCTCGCCACATCCCGTTCAATTTCTCGCACGATCGCGGCAGAGATTTCTTCAGCCGTCACTCCGGAACTTCCAACGACTGATTCGTTGCCCGTCGTAGAGCCATCGCCGCCATCAGATTGTGACTCGTTCGGATTGACGAACACAGGCGTGATGGAGGGAGGAATTACTACATCTGGTTTTGCTGTTGGCCGCGAAGTCTCTTTCTCTGGCGACGTCGGTTCGTCAGTTTGGGAAGGTTCATCATCGGTAGGCGATGATGTGTCTGGTTCGCTTTCTGGCGTAACCGGAGATTCATCAGCGGGTTGCTCAGTTGGCTCCTGATCCAACTGATTCGTTGGCTCAGGTGCCCGTTCGAATACGACAATCGTAACCGTCTGACGCACGCTGGTCGATTCTCCATCAGAGACCACGTACTCAAATGTGTCGATACCGCTGAACGTAGCGGGCGGCGTGTATCGATAAGAACCATCAGCAGTTTGCGTGAGCGTTCCCTGACTAGTTGAACCGACTAATTCAACCGTCAAGTTGTTTGAATCGATGTCCACGTCGTTTCGAAGAAGTTCTTCCGGATCAATAATCAACTCGGCGGTTTGACCAATCTGGAACCGATCTGAATTGGCAACCGGCACATCATTGATTGCAGCGACAGTGACTTCCAATAAAAGGTCAGTCGTCGCCCCCGCGGTGTCAGTTGCTCGAACAACGATTCTCGATTCACCATAGCTGTCCGGTGTTGTCGTGAGAGTAAGAGTCGACCCGGCTAGCCTGCTGAACATCCAGCTTGAGCCCTCATTCGAAGCAACGACGTAGGACAGTTCATCGCCGTTGGTAACGATGTCGACGTCTCTGAAGAGAGTCGCAAGGTCAATTTCCTGCGTGGCATTGTCTTCAACGACCGTCAGCTGGACCGTGTCTGTAACTGTCGTTGGTGCGTCGTTGACGGAAAGGACTGTTGCCTGGAATGTACTTTCCGTTGTGACGCGTCCGTCGAATACCGAAACAGTAATTGTTACCGGACCGCCATTTTGATTAGTCAGTGGTTCGAACCGAATTGTACGATCGGCGCCCGATCCACCCAACACAATCTGGCTGTCAGAAATCAATGATTGATCACTGGATGTCGCCGTCACAATCAAGGATGCCGCAGGTGTGTCAAGGTCACTGACCGTGAAGCCTATAGACGCCGACACTTCGTCCTCGCGCACTTCCTGAGAAGCAATCAGAGAAATGGTCGGCGCGTCGTTCACGCTGTTGACGGTCAGTTCGAAGGTCGATTCGGTAGTTAGACCGCCATCCGAAATGGAAACCGTAATCGTCGTCGTTCCACTGACATTCGCCTGCGGCAGAATACTGAGGGTTCGGTTCTCACCAGAACCGCTCACCACAATGTTCTCACTCAAGACCAAATTCGGATTGTTTGACGCCACCGATACAGAAAGCGATTCGGCGGACGTCTCAATATCGCTCACAGTGAAACGAATTGGTTCGAGTCCCGTATCTTCAAACGTCGTTTGATCAGGTATCGCACTCAATAGAGGTGCATCGTTTTCCGGAACTACGGTGACATCGAATGTCGTTTCAGTGATCGCGGTTCCATCGCTC
>JBGCDN010000870.1:0-3307 GCA_045105495.1 Planctomycetaceae bacterium | reverse complement strand
ATGACACTCTTCAAGCAAGGCGAGACCCAATTCCTGCTCGCCCTTCTTTAGCTTCTGTTGTGCGTCCTGAAACAGAATCGCCTGCAGCCGTTCCCCGGTTGGCGACCATTTTGGGATCTGCCGCTCAACAATCATGATGAGTTCGAAGGCTGTTTCGATATCGTCAGGATCGTCTGTCTTAATCAACAGGTCGACCCGCTTCAGCATCAGTTCCTGTGCATAGATGATGCGATCAATTGCATTGATCGGCAGGTTCATCTCCGGGCTCGATCCGCCCGGCAGGAAGATGTCGAGTCGGCGTTTCTTCTGCTGGCGATAGACTTCCAGAGTATTCGGCCGTTCTGGAACACCCTCGGCCATAATCACCGCGTTCTCTCCAGCCGAATCTTTCAGCACGATCCAGTCGATTGGCTCCACAGCGTCAAGCAGCTCTTTCGCGGTTGGAATCTTCATGCTGCTCAGCAACGGCAGCCCGTCGATACCACTCTGTTCCTCTTCTTCGTCCTGAGCAAAGACGGAGGCTGGAACCAACGTAAGCGTCGCCACCAGACAGAACAGGCACGCGATCCGATTCTTAAACAATGCGGCGGTCATGTTAGCCTCCTGCCTGCAACAAAGAATCGACTCGAATAAGACTTCCATCGACACCAACGACAAACACAGTGTTCCCCGCCTGCATCGGCCCGGACTGAAGCTGCTGACCAAGCCGAACACGCTGTCCAGCTTCATTTCCTTGGCCGTCGGTCATAACCAGATCCCCGTTCTGCAAAGCCACAAGGAACCCGTTACCCATTTCCATTGGAGCACCTGCAATCGGCACGCCGCCAGTCACAATGCGACCTGTTTGGTTCAGTGTTGTTCCAAGCGAATAGACGAGTGTTTCGCGACCTCCGGCATCGACGAAGATCCGGTCCTTCGCTCCAAACGCCGGGCTTGACGCGGCCTGCGGTAGCTGAGTCGTCGCAAGGTACTCAAGGCTGGTGGCATCAAGAACTGCCAGTTGGCCCGCCGCGTTCGCGGTGAGAACATACTTCCCAAACGCAGTGGGCGGTTGGTCTATTGCTGACTCCAGCTCGAGAATCCGAACCTCTGCCAGATTCCCGCGGCCACCAGTAGGTTGTCGCAGCTGCACTTTGATCATTCGATTCTTTGAATCAACCGCAGCGACCTGCGTGTCGTCCAGTCGCGTCAACGACTTCCAACGCGTTACTTCGCCCGGAATTTGCGGAGCCCGATAGTCTGTAACCTTGCGAGCACCTCGCTTTGGATTCACAACCTGCAGACCGCCAGGAACCGGAACAATCACGTTCTCACCGAGTGCCACAGGTGTTGTCTCTGGTGCGGCAGGAAGACGTAGCGGCTGAGACAACGGTTGACCGCGATCGTTCAGAATCACGATCCCCGGAGTCGGTTCTCCCCAGTAAACAGCAATCCGATTGTCATGCAAACGCGTCGCTTGTGTCCGCGACGTCAGGTTCTTGGCGCGAACGTCCTGGCTGCTGGCTTTGATTGCAAAACCGCCGGAGGACAATTCGTCTGGCTTCACGCGAAAAGTCGTGCCAACGTCTGAAACAGCAACGATGTCACCAGATTCCTGAGGAGCAACAGCGACAAGCTTTGTACCGACAATCAGACGCCAAAGGCTTGTCATCGCGTCGCCATCAGCGATGGTGAAGTACGTTGATTCCGCGTTTTCTTCTCGACGCGTCAGGTAGAACCTTCGACCAAGAGAGACTGGCTCACGCACGTGAATGCCCTCGGCGGTCACCCGTTGATCAATCTCCAACGTGTCAGCCTGAACCGCGAACTTTCGCAACGATGCTCCCGCCAAAAATAGCTGGCCGCCAGGCTGAGCAGACAGGAACATTCGAGTCGGCTTTACGTCCTGCAACTGGTTACTCGCCGCGCGGGCAATTGGGTCTTCGCCAGGCTGATCGTTAATTGTAAATACCGTCACTCGCTGCGGACTGGACGCAACAAACAACTCTCGACCTCGCAGGACAGGCGGATCAAGCACTTGACCTTCAACTCGAGCTTCGGCCACGATTTCAAGTTCAGTCCCATCCGGCTTTCCTCGCATCACGCGCAGGCGAGAAAACTCAGCTTCGTTGTTTTCGACCATCATGATGAGATTGCCCATCTTCATCATGGGGACGCGAATAGTACCTGCCTTCTGCCCAAGCATGGCGACATCAACACATTGGAGAGGTCGAAGCTTTAAGGTGTACACGATTTCTTCCTCACCGGGCACAACCAAATGCTGCTTGTCAGGAGACAATGCAGGCGGACCGACGACGTCCTGAGAGAACGTTGCCTTGGCCGACTGGCGCCCGGAGCCAAGACCAATCACATAGAGATTCTTGTTGGTCGTTGGCAGGTAAATCTGGCTTTCGTGAACCAAAGGCTTCTTGACCGCTTCCGATTCGAATGGAAGCCGCCACAGCAGTGCACCATCTGCCTGCTTGATTAGGATGAGTTCATTGTGGTTGGTATCGAACGCCAGCAACGCTGGTTCAGATGCTTCGACTTTCATCGGCGCGAAGGGTGGGTTCAAACCAACGACGCGAGACCAACGCGGTTCGCCAGTGACCGATTCGATGCCGTAAACCGTACCGCCAGCGTCTGTAAAGACGAGCGTTCCATCAGCTCGAAGCGTCGAGTCACTGGTTGTATGCGGAGCCAGAACCAACGCCTTCACTGGTCGAGGACGGTCTTGTTCGATTGCATTCCGCCCAGTCTTATCGACAGTGACCAAAGACTGTTCTGTCTTCCGGATGTCACCCAAAAGCCCCTTCAGCTCTCGATCGTCACGGAGAACCTCATACCGTTCAATCAACGCGCGTCTGGCTCGAAGAGCGTCCAAGGGCTTCTTGTCGGCAATTAGCTTCTTGATATCTTCAACCGTTCCAGTCGAGAACTCCTCTTTCAAGATAGCGCGAGCGGCCGCTTTCTGTTGCTCGCGGATCCTATCAAGCAAGTCCTTGCTGAAACCGCCTTCCGGTGAGAACCGAGCCAGCAGCGCTTGTGCTTTCTGAGAAACGTCCAGCGGGTCCTGCTTCCGAGTACGCTCCGCCTTCTTCGCTGCTTCGAGCGTAATCTTCTTGGCCCACGAACGAATGTCCGGTTTGTGGTCAGCAAAGTTCGGCTGATCGCGCCGAGCTTTGACGAACTCTTCCAATGCTGTCAGGCCAGGTCCCACGTTTGGATCGGCGCCGCTAATCTCTTTGAGAATGCGGCACTTTCCTTTGTCGATGTAAGCCTCAGCCGTCAGTTCGTGGTCGGGATATTCGAGGATAAACTTGTCGTA
>JBGCDN010000869.1:0-9305 GCA_045105495.1 Planctomycetaceae bacterium | reverse complement strand
ACTCGGCTAACCAATCTGCTGACAAACCTTTTACTGGGTGCGTTGGCGGTCACCGTGGTCATTTTCGTGATGATGGGCTGGCGCAGCGCGATTGTTGTGGGGGCGGCGCTTCCGCTGTCAGCGATGATGGTTCTGACCGGGATGCGAGCCCTTGAAATTCCGATTCATCAGATGTCTGTCACCGGTCTCATCATTGCTCTTGGGTTACTGATTGATAATGCAATCGTGATGGTCGATGAGGTTGGCCTTCGATTGCGTGAAGGCGACTCACCGGCAAAAGCTGTGTCGCACAGTGTCAAGATGCTGGCGGTACCTCTATTCGGATCGACGCTGACAACAGCCCTCTCCTTCGGCCCCATCGCTCTTATGCCGGGTCCGGCAGGTGAGTTTGTTGGAGCGATTGCAGTGAATGTGATTCTTGCCGTCAGCAGTTCATTCGTGCTGGCACTCACAATCGTGCCCGCGATTGCTGCGTTCGCTCGGTCGTTCAAAACAAAGTCCAACGGCTGGTGGGAACACGGATTTCACAGTCAACGACTCAGCAACTGGTACCGACGCAGCTTGCCGTTCCTCATCGCAAAGCCGTGGCGAGGCATCCTGCTGGGTGTTGCCCTGCCGGTGTTTGGTTTCTTCCAGGCTCGACACCTACCGGAACAGTTTTTTCCGCCCGCTGACCGCGATCAATTTCGGATCGAATTCGAACTCCCAGCCCATGCGTCGATTCAGGAGACCGTTGAATACACAACCCAAGTGCGCGAGACGCTTTTGGCTTTTCCTGAAGTCAAATCCGTCTCATGGTTCCTCGGCGAGAGCGCGGCGGCCTTCTATTACAACATGGTTGCAAACAGAGAGAACCAGGCAAGCTACGGCGAAGCACTGGTGCAACTGCGTTCGGCTGAGGGCCTAAGCGACGTCATTCGTAAAGCTCAGATTGAACTCGATCGCAAGTATCCGCAAGCTCGCGTTCTGGCGAGGCAACTTGAGCAGGGCCCGCCGTTCGAAGCACCGGTAGAAGTGCGATTGTTCGGTCCGGACCCCGAGGTTCTCTGCGAGCTCGGAGATAAAGTCCGGCTGCAACTTTCGAAGGTTCCGCACGTCGTGCACACTCGGTCCGACCTCAGTGACAGCCTTCCGAAACTGAGCTTCCAAGCCGACGAAGAACAGGTCCGACTGGTCGGATTGAGCAACGCCGATATCGCTCGCCAGATGCAAACCACATTCGAAGGTGCGATTGGTGGATCGATATTGGAGACGACTGAAGAACTACCGGTTCGAGTCCGTGTGGCCGATGCAGGTCGGGCGTCGGTCGAACCAATCTATTCCACAATGCTGAATTCACCACGCAGCGGGCCAGGACAACCAGGCGTCGCCCTTTCCGCGCTCGGACGGTTGAGATTGGAATCAGAGTTTGGCAGCCTGATTCACCTCCGCGGAAGACGGATGAACGAGATACAAGCCTACGTGGAGGCCGGCGTATTGCCCGCGACCGTGCTCACTGCTTTCCAGCAACGGTTGGAAGATTCTGATTTCGAACTGCCGCCCGGATACAAGCTGACCTACGGCGGTGAAGCGGCAGAACGCGACGGCGCAGTCGGCAACCTGATGGCGAACGTCGGAGTGCTGGTAGTCCTGATGATCGCGACGCTGGTTCTTTCCTTCGGTTCATTCCGCATCGCTGGCCTGATTGCTGCGGTTGCGATGCTCTCGACCGGCCTTGGAGTCGGTTCGCTGTGGGTGTTCGGATTCCCGTTCGGCTTTATGGCCATTGTGGGAACCATGGGACTTGTTGGCCTGGCAATTAACGATTCCATCGTCGTTCTCGCCGCACTCCGTGAGCACGAACAAGCAGCGATTGGTGAACCAAGTGCCGTCTGCGATGTTGTTCAGCGATCAACACCTCACGTTGTCGCGACATCAATCACTACCGTCGCCGGGTTCCTACCGCTCATCATCGCAGGCGGTGGATTCTGGCCTCCGCTGGCCGTCACAATCGCAGGCGGCGTCGGAGGAGCAACACTGCTTGCGCTCTATTTTGTTCCGTCTGCCTGGGTTCTGCTGAAGCATCGATCGAACCAGGAGCTGCCGTTGAATTGATCCGGCAATCAGCGGCTGTACACTGAACATCACGGCAGCCCAACGCAGTTGCGTCCAATCAAGGGAGTGCCGCGTTTTGGACCACGATGAGCACAGCATGAGTACAGCCGAGCCAAGTCTTTACCCCTGCCCCTATTGCCACGAAAACGGCTTGGAAGCCGTCGCCACTTCGCCATACGTGCGCGGGCTATTGGTTGCGTACCTGGTTGGCAGCAAGAGTTTCATCGGCTGTACATCGTGTGTGCGGAAGAAGGTTCTTGGCGAAGCGTTGCTGTCGATGTTCATTGGCTGGTTCAGTCTTGTATCACTTTTTCTGAATCCAATTTTCATCGTCTACAACTTGATCCGCGGTATTTTCGTCGGACCAAATCCAGACGCCATCGCGAAGAAGCTCAACGCGCTGGGTCTTCCGGAGAAGCCTGAAGTTCTGGACGTAAACCGAGTTGGCTACGCGCTTGCTGCGAGCATGATTCTTGCTGACGGCAAGGTTGAAGAATCAGAACTCATGGCTGCCGAAAAAGCCGGAGACGAAGTGTTCGGCGACTTCGACGAAGCCGCTCTGCGCATGATTGTTGAACATGGAACCGATCTGCCTCCGGTTGAAGACCTTGCCTCCATTCTTCGCGATCAGTTAGATAACGACGAGAAAGAAAAGATCATGCGTTATCTCACTGAGATTGCGTTGGCTGACGGACATGTGGCTCCGGAAGAGAAGCAGATGCTTGAGCGAGTAGCCGTTGGTTTGGCATTTCGATCGATGGGTTCTGAGTAAGGTCTCTGCTCATGCTGGAACGTTTCGCGATTTCTGTGGCTGCCCTACTTCTGCTCGCTGGCTGCGGCAAGAAAGAGCTGCCGACTCCAACGAGTACCAAATCCATTTCTGAACCAGCGCCCGATGAGGCTTCGGAAGATTCTACCAAGCCCGAAGAGTTCCAGGCGAAAGTCATGAAGGTCGTGGATGGCGACACAATCAAAGTCGTCGACCGCGATTTTCAAACTCTCTTGGTCCAGCTTCGAGGCGTGGATGCTCCTGAACTTGCTCAACCTTTTGGTTCTGAAGCTCAATCGGTTCTCAAGTCTCGCTTGGAAAACAAAGTCGTCCGAGTCATCGTGAATCAGCGTGATGAGTTTGAACGGATTACCGGCGAAGTTTATGAGGCGGACGAATCGATCAATGTGTGGATCATTCGCCAAGGCTTTGGTTGGTACAACCACAAGTATGACGCCGATCGAACAAAGTCGGCTGCTGAAGTTGAAGCTCGTGAAGCAGGACTTGGGCTCTGGGCAAGCGATTCACCGACCCCACCATGGGTTTGGAAAAACCCACCGGACGATGGTCGTCTCTATATTCAAGGCAATGGGAAAAGCTATCACCGAGGCAACTGCCAAACGTTGGATGGCCGGCGAAAACCAATCTCGCTGGAAGATGCGGTTCAAACCCACAAACCCTGCCAAAGGTGTAAGCCACCAACGCAGCAATAAAGTCGTAGAACGAAGACAAAAGCCGATGCCACTCTCAATACTGCACCCAACAGACTTCTCTGAAATGAGTGAATCCGCATTTGCTCATGCCTTGATCATGGCGGTTGATAATCATGCCGATCTGACTTTGTTGCACTACGAACCGAAAGGTTCCAGAGCCATCGACTGGCACCAGTTTCCATCGGTCCGATCGACTCTTGAGCGCTGGGGAATGCTGGAACACGGTGTTCATCGTCGAGACGTTGGGAAGCAACTTGGCATTGGTATTGAGAAAGTCGCGGGCGATGGCGACAACGTTGAAGATTCCATATTGGGCTTTATCGACTTCAATGCCACAGACATTCTCGTGATGGCAACGCATGGGCGAGATGGTTTGCCGCGATGGTTTGCCGCGATGGTTTACACATCAGATCGGAGAACCGGTCGCTCATGAGGCACATATTCCGACGCTATTCGTGCCTGCTGGCTGCCGTGGATTCGTATCGCTTGATGATGGCACAATCAATCTGAAACGGGTGCTGTTTCCCGTCGACACAGACATCATGGGCCCCCTTGACGATGCAACCGAGGTGGTCTTGCTGCACGTCGGTGACACATCCACGGCTCCCAGTATGCGATTACCAAACTGGAAGTCATGGACATGGAAACGCAGGAAGACGCAAGGGAACGCCGTGAACCAAATCCTGAAAGCATCCGAGGACGCTGACTTGATTGCGATGGTCACCAACGGCCCTCACGGATTCCTCGACGCCCTTCGCGGCAGCACAACTCAACAAGTGGTACGTCATGCAAAGTGCCCAGTGCTTGCCATCCCAACGGACTGGCGGTCGTAACCCTCAAGGCACTTGGCTCCGGTTAGTTCAACCAAAGATCGAACTCGTCCAGCACCGCAGACTGAAGAGCACCTGAGCGATCTTCCGGGAAGAAAGCCTCAAAGCCTTTGACTTTTGGTTCTGATGAGAATGTTCCAGCAGCAGTGCCGTTGTCGAATCCACCACCACCGTTCACGCTGACCTTGCCGCCAAAATTAGCCTGAGCGGCCGCATCGTCGTTCCCCTGACCCATATTCAAGCTCGCTCGACCGGAAAACGTAGTGCCCGAAACGTAGACACCATCGTCGCCGTTGCCGGTCTTAATCGTTGTGTTTCCGCCGACTGAACCGTTCAGAATGCCAATGTCGTCGTTGTCATTTCCTGAATTAATACCAACGTTGCGGGTCACAACAGTGTCTTCAAACCCGCCTTTGTCCGCACCATTTCCAAGATTGGCTTTGAATGAGCCACCAATGCTGGCATCAATGACGCCGAAGATATCGGCTCCATCAGAGGTCTTCACATTCACGTTGCCGCCAACGGTCGTGTCAGCGATCGCAAAACTATCGTCACCCTTGCCGCCCTTGAAGGTCACTGCGTCACCAACGGGAGCTCCAAGGAAGACGACGTTGTTTCCACCTTGACTAAAGAGAAGTTTCACATCGTCTGGAATGGTCAGTGCGTCAATCGGCAACGGATCAGAACTCCCTTCAATCGTTGTCCCGTTCTCGCCACGAACAGCGATCCCGCCCATGCCATTTGGCGTAATGGAAACGGTGTTATCGCCCGAATCGCCAGTGAGGGTCAGGTCCCCATTCTTAAAAGTCACAGAGACATTACTAAGCAGAACGCGGGTTTCGAGTGCTTCGGGTACGGCGGCAGTGCTAGCGATTCGGCGAGAACGATTACGAAGGCCCTTAAACATAGATCGGTTCCAATTTGCGGTGAAGATTGCTGTGTCGAAGACTCAACGCAAACGGGACCAACAGTCGGACAAGAATATTGTGAGTATTTCGTGGTCGCGTATCGAACTCGGCTATGGCTGTGCCAAAGCAAACCTTAGCGCGCTCAGGCATGGCGAACGACGGCGATGGAATAGCCATCTTGCAAGGCCGTGTTTGACTATGAGATCATCCCGACCTGCCTGTACGCGCTGTCTTCACTGCAGCCAGTGGAACACCCATGAACCAACCGGCCAACAAACTATCATTTCGCGAACGGCTGGCTCAGTTTCTTGGGTGTTCTGTCGACGAGCTCAACAATGTCAGAGCCCCTTCGAACTTCGCTCCACCCGCATCAGTGCATGGTTGCATTAGAAACGCCAGCGAACTTCAATCGATTCTTCTTCGGATCAAAGAGATCAATGACGCACGGCGATTGCGGATCGCCAGTGACCACTCAAGCGAGATAATTTCAGGATGAGGACGGCGCGCTTGAAAGTGCATGCGGCTCCGGCGCTGAAAGCAGCTCTTGCGAAGTCATTGGTTCACGCTTAAAGCCCGAATCAAATCACCCCATGCAACGGACCACCGCTGGCACCAAGTGCGTCCACGCGTTTCGTAATCACAGGATCTTCGATCAATGGCGGAGCATGGTGAGGTTTTATGCGAGCGTCGATCACCAGCGAACCGCGGCAACCCCAGTGCTTCTCGTGTGTGAAGCTTTCGATGCCGTAGATGTCACTTGCCGGATTCGAGCGAGTGAAAGTCGTCCATAAGAAATTGTTTAATGTTCTCGCTGTGAAATCAGCATCGTCGGCCACGATCACAAGCGGGAACTGACTTAGCGGGTCGCTCTGTCGGAACGAGCTACAGAACGTCTGCATCTCACGCGTCGCACTCGCGCGGTCGCGGTACTTTGGGCCGGCCACAACAGCAATACCGGGCTGAGCCAATCGAGCCGACTCAAACCCCGACGGCAGCCACATCCTCTCAGGCATCTCCGTAACCAACTCGCGCCGCGGTGCGCCGGCGGCGGCGATGACTAGTTTGGAACCTGCGTTTAAACCAGTTCCCGAATAGTCCAACGTGTCGATTGTTGTGCAGGTTTGAAAATGCAAATCGGTCCGCCAGTCAACTCGCCGCAGCATGTGTGAGAAGAATTCATCGATGTGATGAATATCCAACTGCGGGTCGTCTTCTTTTGCTGCGATCAGCAGATACTTTGCCAACGAAAGCTGTCCCTGGCCGAGAATCGCATTAGCATTGGTAAGCAGTTCCTGCGGCCGTCGCTGTTTGGCGTACGGCACATAGCGTTCGCTCCCAATCGCGAGCAATAGCGGGTGGACTCCCGCCGCATCAACCGCGTGCACCGCATGAACACCTGGAATGACTGCGGGAATTGCTGGCCCGGTCAGTTCGTGAATAATCTCTCCGAACGAAGTGTCTTCCTGCGGCGGCCGCCCGACTGTTGTGAACGGCCAGATGGCATCTTTCCGATGATAGACTTTCTCCACCTTCAACATCGGGAAGTCATGAACCAGTGAGTAGTAGCCAAGATGGTCACCAAATGGCCCCTCGGGTTTGGTTCCATCAATGTAACCGCAAATACAAAAGTCAGCGTCAGCCGGAACCGGAAGCTGCTGTCCGTTGCGAATCATCCGGATCGCTCGACGACCAATCGCTCCGGCAAAAGACAACTCTGGAATTCCGTCTGGCAACGGCATAACCGCAGCCAATGCCATCGACGGCGGGCCTCCCACAAAAATGTTCACGCGCAGCGGCATACCGGCTTCAATCGCCGCTGCATGATGCTGACCAATGCTGCGGTGAATCTGATAGTGCAGCCCAATTTCTTTGTTGGTCTCGTATTCGTTGCCCGACAGCTGAACGCGGTACATCCCAAGATTCGACTTACCGAAACCGGGCATCTTTGGATGCTCGCTGTATACCTGCGGGAGAGTCACGAACGGGCCGCCGTCATCCGGCCAGCTAACAAGATTCGGCAATTGGTCGATAGTGGTCGTCGAATGCAAAATCGGTCCACTACGAACCGACCGAATCCTCGACGAGACACCCGGGCCGACGATTTTGCGATGGCCCCATGGATCTTTCAGAATTGAAGACGGATCAAGCTTCAAGCCAATCAGCTTTTTCACACCTTCAATCGCATCACGAAAGATGTATCGCGTGCGTTCGATGGTTCCGAACAAGTTGCTGACCATCGGAAATCGACAGTCTTTCACATTCGCAAAGTACAATGCGGGACCACCGGCCGCGTACACCCGCCGCTGAATCTCACCAGCTTCGAGATACGGATCGACTTCGGGTTCGATCCGAAGCAGTTCTCCCTGTCGCTGCAAATCGTTTACGCAGTCTCGTAGATTCTTGTAGCCCATATCGCTTCAACAGCATCCAGATTGGTCGAAAACGCGGGATTGTAGACACCCAGCCCCCCAAAGCGACACGGGGCAACGTCCCGTTGCATTGGGAATGCGGCTGCAACGCTGGGATGGTGCCTTTCGGACGGCGATTCGCCGCATGGTCGGTTTCAGTCTGATCGATGTGAGCCAGACGCATGAAACAGACACTCTCCCGCTCGCGGGAGAGTCGGGCTCTCAGGCCCGGAGAGGGCCGGCCGCGCAAAATACCACGGTCTGCGGTCAGCCACCGACGTTTAGGCTTCTGACACATGAAATGGAACGTTCTGTCATCCTGTTACATCCCAGTGACACAGATTCCGACGGCTTTCGCGTGTAATAGATGTCATGCCTTGTAGCGGAATTCGTCTTCGTTGTGTGAACACTCTTCAACCTGGCGGACTAGTCCTCAATAATCCCCCGTATACCCATCTTGCTTCCCGGGCCTTCGATATGCGCCGAGTTCAACGCCTCCTGTTTTGCCTCCTGGCCATTCAAATTCTAGTCACCCCTGCACTGGCTCAGGACGATCCACCAGCTTCCACGGACACGGGCGACGAAAAATCGATGCTGGAACGCATGATCTACGTCCCGTATCGCAAGCTTCGGGATGTCTTCGACAAGCAGGATGCGTCGGTTGTCGTGCCGTACGCCGACTACCTGAAGATGCTGGAAAAGATCGCGGAACCGAAGGACGCCAAGCCGCTGGATGGCGTCATCACGCAAGCTGCCTACAGCACCACCATTGAGGGCGATGTCGCTCGGGTTGAAGTGGAACTGAAGGTTCTGGTCACGGGCAAACCGTGGGTGCGTGTACCTGTCTCGTTCGGCAACGCGGCCATTGGAAAGATCAAGTCAGACAAGGGGAAAGTTCTGCTGCAGGGCGTTGGCAACGGAAAGTACGAACTGCTGTTTTCTGAACCCGGCGAACAGACAGTCAACATGGAAATCGTCGCGCGTGTTCGAACATCGCCTCAGGGCAGATCGTTGGTTCTCGATACTCCGCAAGTCGGGATCACGAAGTTCGAACTCACGATTCCTGAAGCCGACCAAACAGTCGACTTGCTGCCGAAACAAGTCGTCCAGACGCTGGATGGTGAAGAAAACACAACACGCATCAAAGCCAATATTGGTTCAACATCGCAAATCATCGCCAACTGGATTCCTCGCGCGAGTGCGAAGCCGCAGATGGATTTGTTGACCAGCGTTTCGAACCAGCTTCAGGTTCGCATCGACGAAGGCTTGATTCATCGCACAGCACAAATGAAGTTTGATGTCCTGCGCGGCGAAATGTCTGAGTTGCGTTTTGTGGCTCCAGCGAACGACCGATTACTGGACGTCACATCGAAGGGAAATCAGGTTCGAAAGTGGACCAGCGAAAAGAAGGATGACCGGCAGGTTGTCACCGTTCAGCTTCTGGCAGCGACTGAAGACGACGTGACGCTGGAAATTCACACAGAGCAAACACTGGCTGAAGGTGAGATCCAGATCGGTGGTATTGCCGCAGACGGAACCGTCAATGGGATTCACGCTTTGGGGGTCGTTCGTGAGAGCGGCGA
>JBGCDN010000868.1:0-4536 GCA_045105495.1 Planctomycetaceae bacterium | reverse complement strand
GACGCGCAGGTTTTCAAAGAACGGCACGATGTAAATCATTCGTGACGTACTTTCCTGAACGAAGTCGGCCAGAGGCTTTTCAATCTGCGGCGCGAGGTCTTCGATGCGGCCGGTATACATGAGCGGTTCGCCCATGGAGATAACCTGCCCGCCGAGATCAGCCATCGCTCGAATCAAGTTGGCTCGCGGGTTGACCGACGTCTGGCCCGAGACTGATTTGACGGCGACCTTCGCACCCTTCTTGGTGACGATGCTAAGTCGGTCGCACTCAAGGAGAAGCCGTCCGTCACTGGCAGAAATTTCTGCAACTTCTTCTGAGTTGAGGGTCTGCTGCAGACGCAGTGTGAATGGTTCGAGATCGTGCCAGAAACTGGTGGGAGCCTCTTCTTCTTCCTGATTCTTCCGGCCTTTGCCCTCGATGTACCGAGACGCATAGCCAGACATTTGTTCGAGAAACTGTAGGTATCCCGCGCGGGCTTCTTCAGGTGCGTCGGCTCGCTGGAATAGCTGGACAACGCCGACACATTGTTTGACCTTGTGCACTGCGCAGAGAACCAGCATGTGATCCGTGGGGAGCTGAGTATCGGTTCCATCGTCAGGACTCAGAGTGCAAGCCTCGCCCGTGGAAAGGACGTTGCCAAGCACAGCATCGTTCAGCTGGCGGACTCCCGGTTCGTTGAGGCCAACTTCGGCCAATCTGACTTCTGCGGCCAGAGCAACAGACTGTTCGTGCAGTAGCCAGACGGCTCCTGCCTGAGCGCCCACGGCAGCGACGACACGGTTGAGGAACTCTGGGAAGAATTCGTTCGGCGGAATCGGTTCGCGTGACAGCCCTTCGATCTCGCGTGCGAGCTGCATGACTCGTTCACGAGCCTTTTTTACATTCTCGTCTGTGGGTGCCTGAGACATTACTTCGTTCCCGCTAATGCAGCTCTACTATCGCTGCAACCAAGCCAGTTAGTCGCAGTTGAATTCAGCGTAAGTTGTTGTCGTCGAATGTGATAACGCAGTTCGACGACTGTCTGGACAGTCTATCAGGTCACTGTTTCCCGACTCCATGCCGATTAAGAGACGTCAGGGAAGCTTTTCGCCAACTCAGGATGGTCAGATTGCCCGGACGGGACCTAACCATTGTGCCGATAAAACCATTGGTGTCAGATCTCGGAGATAAACCCGTCAGGTTTGGTATCAGCGGATTCGGGCGACTTTGATTAGAATCATAGGCGTGTTTGAGCTTTCGCGAGGCGTTCATCCCATGGACAACAGGATCATGGGCCGAAGAGCATCGCTAACGGCAATTTCGACCGAATTGGCAGCCTCTGTATTGGACTGGAGAGACAAGATGAAGAGTGCGTTCATCAGCGTTTGCTTGATGCTGCCGCTGACTATTCCTGCCACCGTTCCACAACAGCAGCCGACATCGCAGCCCCCACAACGTGGGCAGCGACGCGGGGTTCTTCCCATCGACGAATGCCGAATTCAGCTGCTGGGTTCCAAGGTTTTAGTGGTCGGTGCATCCCAAACTGGGATTCTGGAGTATGTGGAACCAGGCGAAATCGGCAAGAAAGTCGTATCTGGCCGGGCGGTGGCAAAGATCAGAGACAAGGTCATGCAAGAGAAGCTCGCTGCATCGCTAAAGCGGGCAGAAAGCACCGTGGAGGTACGCTACGCTGAGGCGCAGCGAGCGGTCGCTTTGCAGAAGTTTAACGAGTCAGAAAGAAAGCCTGCTTCCTACAGTGTTGCCGAACGAGTCAACCTGCGACTCGAGCTACAGAAGAGTGACCTGCAGATTGAAAAAGCCAAGTTTGACGCAGAAGTACAAAAGCTGGAACCCCTTGAGATTCGAGCGGAACTTGCGAACTACATCATGACCGCTCCGATCGGCGGTGAGGTGACTCAGGTCCTGAAACACACGGGTGAGTCGGTTCGTCAGGGCGATGATATCCTTGAGATTACGGACACTTCCGAAGTAGAAGCGATTGGCCGTGTTCCAGTCAGGTTCCAAAATCAGGTTACTAAGGGGACAGAGGTCCTGATTTATATCTTGGGTGACAGTCCCGGCGACGCCCCACCGTTCGACCAGGTTTTCAAGGGCAAGATTACATTCTTGTCTTCACGTGTCAGTAGGGTGAGCCAGGAATACGACATTCACGCAGTGATCCAGAACCAAAAAGACCGCAACGGGAACTTCATTCTGAAAGAAGGAATGAAGACACGCATGGAGATCCTTATCGGGAACCAGGCCATCGGTGCGGCTCCACGCGGAAATCAGTCTCAACCACGACGAATGCCACGATAGATGTCTACAGGCGGAACAACAGATGGAATGCACGATGCGGCCGGGATGGTCGCGTCGAACCAACGCGCGATTCCGCTGAAGACTCGGCCCGATCTCGAGACGGCTGAAATTGAATACCTGGGTGTCGGCTATCGGGTTGTTAAAGATCCGATTGGTCTGAAGTATCACCGGCTGCAGGTTGAGCAATACCATGTTTTGGAACTGCTGGATGGGCAGCGAAGTCTTGAAGAAGTTCGCGACGAACTGAAGAAGACTTACCCCACGGTTCAGTTGCAGTTAAGCGATATTCAGCAGCTGATTACCGACCTTCACAAGAAGGGTCTGCTGCAAACGGATCGAACCGGTCAGGCCGGAGCTCTTATTCGCGAGCGGCGGAAAGAACAGGCTGACAAGCTCAAGCAAAAGCTTATGAGCTTGCTGTATTTTCGTCTGCCGGGCTGGGACCCTGAAAAGACACTGCAGTGGCTTCATCCGATGGTGAAGTTCCTGTGGCATCCAGCCGTAATCGCGGTCTGCTGGTTATTTGTGGCATCAGCATGGCTGCTTCTCGCCGCGAACTTCGATGTCTTCCGCAGTAAGCTGCCCGAGTTCGAACAGTTTTTCGGCTGGCCCAACCTGCTGTATATGTGGGCGACGTTGGGTGTCGCGAAGATCATCCACGAGTTCGGTCACGGCGTCAGTTGCAAACACTATGGCGGTGAATGTCACGAGATGGGCGTCATGATGCTGGTCTTCAGCCCATGCCTGTATTGTGATGTTACCGACTCCTGGATGCTGAAGAATAAGTGGCAGCGAATCATCATCGCGGCTGCAGGAATGTATATCGAAGTCATTTTGTCCGCCGTCGCGATTTACGTTTGGTGGTTTACCAAGCCGGGGCTGGTGAACTACCTGGCTTTAAATACGTTCTTCGTTACGACAATCACCACGGTGATCTTCAACGCGAATCCGCTGATGCGATTCGACGGTTACTACATGATGAGTGACTTCCTGGAGATTCCGAACCTCCGTGCAAAGTCAGACAAGCTGCTGCGTGAGTCGTTCGGTTGGTACTGTCTTGGAATTGAAGCGAAGCCAGACCCGTTCATGCCGGAAACCGGTAAGGCGTGGTTCATTACCTATGCGATTGCCGCGTGGCTTTATCGCTGGGTAATTCTCTTCTCAATTAGTTTGTTTCTTTACACTGTCCTGAAGCCGTACGACCTGCAGAGTGTCGGCGTGGTTTTGTGCATCGTGTCGATGAGTGGCATCTTCTTCTCGATGGGCAAGAACCTGTATCAGATGATCACAGCACCGAGGTTGGAACCGTTGAGCAAACCAAAGATTGCAATCACATGCACGATAGCTGGTCTGGTTGTGCTGGCCGGTTTAAGCATCCCAATTCCATGGCACGTCAATGGCCCGTTCACGATCGAACCAAAGAATCTGGTCGAGATGAACGTGAACTATCCAGGCCAGTTGATGACTCCGGAACAGGTTCGTAAGAAAGTCGAATCGATGGAGCTCGGCGATCCGGTCCGCGAAATCGCAGAGATCGGGTTGAACTACACCAAACGAATCAAACCCGGGGACATTGTTCAGAAAGGCCAGATTCTGGCCGTGTTGGAGGATCGCTTCCTTGAGGAAGAGCTACGCGAGCTCGAGACTCAGATTGAGATGGAAGAGAAGCAGCGAGACAACTACGACGATCTCGACATGAACGCGAAGCAGGAAGAAACAGAGAAGAACCTAAAGACACTCGCGGCGAAGAAAGAGTCGATCAAGACGTTCCTGCGAAAACGCGTCTTAACTGCTGATTGTTCGGGTATTGTGATTGCTCCGGTATCTCGTCCAGAACCTCAATTCGACGAAGCCAATCAGCATCAGGTCACCATGTGGCACGGAACACCGCTAGATGATCGGAATGCGAACTGCTTCCTGGACGCTGGGGAACACTTCTGCAGCATCGCTCCGGTTCAGGACTACGAAGTCTTCTTGTACATGGACCAAACAGACCTCGCGGATGTCAGCGTTGACGACGAAGTGGAACTGAAGTTCGAACACCTGCCCGGCGTCACTTACACAGGCGAGGTTGCGCTGATATCGGAACTTGGTGAGTTCTTCGCGCCGGAGCCACTGAGTAACAAGTACGGCGGCTCGCTAACGACTGTGACTGACAAGCAAGGTCGCGAACGGTTGGTAAGTCGAGCGTTTCGGGTTGTGGTGCGGTTGAACACAGACTTGGATTTGCTGAAGCC
>JBGCDN010000867.1:0-9571 GCA_045105495.1 Planctomycetaceae bacterium | reverse complement strand
CGATTGCAGCGCGGCTCCTCGAGTCGTTTTTTGCGAGGATTTTACGACTCGGAGAGTCACGCAACATTTTTCAACGTCCTGTTTAAGAACGCGTTTGACTCTCGGATCTTATTCAGGGTTCGCGGTTCGATTTGTCGAACTTGAAGTTTTACCGGGCTTCCTCCAAGTAGACTGATTATGGCTGGCTCCAGGAATTCAACATCGCCAGGCAAGATGATCGGCGCGATTGTTCTGATTGCTGCGGGAAGTGCAGCCTTGGCGATGTTTTTGCAGACTGTCCTGTCGTCGTCACAGCGAGCGGCGGGTTGGATGAGTGCCGAGCTTCGGCAGAGCCTACTTAAGTGGTTGGCTGTTGATGTGAAGCCGGCATTTGGAGATGAAACGACTGCCGTTCCGTTCGCAGCTCTGTTTCTCTCTTGCCTCGCTGTCGTCGGAACAGTTTGGTTCACCGGGAGCTTCCTTGCCGCGAGATTGGGACGAACGTCACTGCTGAGCACGTTAAGCAGATTCGGGCTTTGTGGCGGCACTCTTCTGCTGTTCTTTGGGCTGATCGATTTCGCTGCCCCGTTGCTTCCCGAAGCGGTTCAGTCGTGGCTTGTTGAAACATCGTCGTTGCTATTCAGCTTTGTCATAGCTGCTTTTCTAACGGTTCCAGTTTGGCTGGCCGCACGAGAACGGCCCGTGGGGCTAACGCAAGCAGACTCCGTGCGAGCAACCACATTCGCGTGGGTGACGGTGCTGGCGGGAGTGGCAGTCTATGTTGTGACCTTCACGTGGATGAACTGGGGTCTGTACTTCAATCTGCTGCTGCCCCACGGCGACTCGGCGATGTACGAAGAACATATTTGGAACCTGACACATGGTAAGGGGTTCCGTAGCTATCTGGACCAGGGGTTATTTCTCGGTGAGCACATTCAGGTGGTTCATTTGCTGCTGACGCCCCTGCACATGCTGTGGCCGTCGCATCTTCTACTGGAACTGACTGAGTCTCTGGCACTTGGTGTTACCGCAGTCCCAATCTTTCTGATCGCAAAACGGCATACGGGTTCTTCCTTGCCATCGGCACTGCTGGGAATTGCATGGCTGCTGTACTTCCCCATGCACTATCTGGACGTCGCGATTGACTTTAAGACGTTCCGTCCGATGTGCTTTGGAATTCCGGCGGTGCTCTTCGGCATCGACCAATGGGAACGTCGCCGTTTCAAGACGGCTTGGGTTTTGTTTGTCATTGCTTTAGCGGCCAAAGAAGACTTCGCGTTGATCCTCGCGCCTCTGCTGTTGTTTCTCGGGCTGGCAGGGGAGGGCCGAACGGAGCGGGCGCATGGTCTTGTTGGTTGTGTCGCCGTTGGGGTCTATCTTGTCTTGGTGGTGTTGTTTGTGATCCCCGCATTTCGGTCGGGAGAGATCGTGCACTACAGCCGTTACTTCGGCGAGCTCGGTTCTTCACCAACTGAGATCGTGAAGACTTCGATCACTAGTCCGTTGTTAGTCGCATCGAAGCTGTTCAGCGGTCGGTCGGTCCTTTATTCGGTTCTGCTTCTTTTGCCGTGCGGTTTTCTACCACTGCTGTCGCTGCGGCGGCTGTTAGTAGCAGTTCCCGTTTTGGGCATGCTGTACCTGTTGGAACTCTCACCGACCGATGCGTCGCAGCCCGATGCTCAACAACATGTGTTGATTCCGTTCCATCACTTTCGCGCAACAGTGCTACCGATTCTTTGGTGGGCAGCCGCAGTTGGGCTAGCTCGATTCCAACGCATTAGTCGATCAGGGCTGGCCATGACTGCGACGTCGTTTGCATGTCTGAGCGCGATCTGTTGTGGCCTGTTTTACTCGATGTCGCCTTTGGGTATCGGCTTCCACGACACCGGCTCGCGCATGCATTGGCGAGATCTGTATGTTGAGAGCGAACGCGCGCGGCAGGTTCAGAAGGTTTTGGACGCGATTCCAGACGACGCGCGTGTTGCATCGACGGACTTTGTGCATACGCGGTTAACGCATTGTGAGCGGTCATATGACTACAGCGGCTACCGAACTGAAGTGCCGGACGACGCGGACTACATCGTAATCGACGCGAAGCATCCGTGGGCAGGCTATTCGATGGCGAGTCGCTACGAAGACGTGCGTGAGCTACAGCTTCCCAACGCAGTCTGGGAACCGGTGCCCGTCGATACAGATGACTACTTCCTGGTGCTGCGGCGCATCAAAAGGTAGGTGCGTCCGAAGAGTGTAAGCGGCGACGAGGCTTAGCTTGGCGCTTATTTGTCGGCGGTTGAATCTTCCGGCGACTGCTCTCGTCTGATGGCTTCGTAGACTTCTTCGCGGTGTACGGTGACGTCGCGCGGTGCGTCGATCCCGAGACGTACTTTGTCTCCACGAATTTCGATGACCATCAATGTGATGGAATCACCGATCAGGATCTTCTCGTCTTTCTTGCGGCTAAGTACCAACATGGCCAGTCCCTGGGGTGCATTCTTGCGGTTGTTGTCATGTTCATCCTGGGGGCCAATCATGTGACACCCGTTCCGTTACAAAAACATTCTACGTGCCGCATCGACTGAATTGGGAAGAATGCTGCATGTTTTGCCGATCTCGATCGGTCGAAGCCTAAAACGTGATAACGCTTGCGCTTATGAATCCGATTGCGCGCTAAATAAGGTGGTAGCGCGTTCGGGTTATAGGGGTTCTAGCAAAGAGTCGAGTTACGACTGGCGAGCGTGTTGCGCTAGTTGTGTAGTTCGATAGTACTAATCAGGTGGCGGCTTAGAGAGTTCCGCCACCTGGTCTTATCGAGTGGCTAACTCAGGCGTTCTTGAACGTTAGTTTTCGAGTCTTGTTCTTCTCGTTGAAGAATTGAGTCTGTTGAGACTTGCCAGCGCGAAAGCGGACTACGTTGAGCTGCTGCTTCTGCACCTCAAGTAGAACGTCGTTTTGAAGCGTGAACTGTTTGGAAGCCTTGGGCACCTGCAGTTCGAAGTACACCCACAAGTGAGCACCGCTTACTTCGCTGCCAACGTAGTTGAACGCTGACTTGCCTTTGGCACGCGGCAGAGGCTTTCCCTTGTTTTCACTCGAACGTTTTGGCGTCGTCTCTTTGTCTTCGACGATGCGAAATCGACTGGCAAGATAGGTTTGCAGCAGCCTGTCGCGATTGGGTTCGTTATCAAGATTGCATGGCTTTCCGCCAAGCCGTGTTAACGCTACTTCAGAATCGACAGCATATAGCTTGAGTGCGACTTCGATTCGATTGGTTTCGGCGTTGTACTCCATCTCCGCCATGGAGGAATGGAACGGATGCGGTGCCGACGCGAACGCCGGCACACAAGCCATCGCAAGAAGCACAGCGAGCATTGATGTTTTGGTCACTACGCTGCCTCCTTCTTTTTTGGTTCGTCCTTCTTATCGCTCTTGTCTTTCGATTCTTTCTTCGCGGACTTGGCTTCAGCATCCTGAGCCCGTTGCATGTCGTTCTTACCGCGGCTGCGTGATCGCTTAAACAACTTGAAGCGAGACGGAACAACCTTGCGAGGCAGATGGTTGTTGCTGATGTCCGCATCAGCTGTTTCGAGGTGCGGGTCGAGCATGATCGATTTGACTTCCTTGGCAGTCGTGATCAGCTTTGTGACGCGTTCAGAGTTTTGCTTCCAGATTTCAACTGGAATGCGGACTTCTTCTTTTGTTCCGTCCGTGAAGTGCAGTTCGATGAACAGTGGCATGACAAGTCCGCCAATGTTCTTGAACTCAAGCACATAGAAGTTCGTCTTACTCTTGAGAGTCTTCTTCTGTTCGTCAGTCAGGCTATCGAAATAGCGTTTGTAGGCTTCACGATCAGCGTCCGTTACATCAAGTTCGTCGAACGAGTTGTAGAAGTCTTTGAGTTCTGGATAAACGTTGGCTCGCTTGACGAGTGACTTATTGCGTTCGGTTGATCTGGTAACCGGTTCAGCATCCCGGTTGGCTCGCTTGATCGCTTTTTCAACGTCTGGATCCTGTGTATCGATTTGGTAAAGCTTCAGGCTTTCCAATGAAATGTCACAGTGATCGGTTGAGTAGAACCAGCCTCGCCAGAACCAGTCGAGGTCGACGCCAGATGCGTCTTCCATGGTACGGAAGAAGTCGGCCGGCATTGGGCGTTTGAACTTCCAGCGTCGTGCGTATTCCTTGAACGCGAAGTCAAAGAGTTCTCGTCCGAGAATCGTTTCGCGGAGGATGTTCAAAGCTGTTGCTGGTTTGGCGTATGCGTTGGCTCCGAACTGAAGAATGGATTCTGAGTTCGTCATGATGGGAACCTGATTGTTGCTCACCATGTAAGGCACAATATTGCTTGGATTGCCGCGGCGAGAAGGATACCCGTCTTCCCATTCCTGTTCGGCAAGGAACTGCAGGAAGGTGTTGAGCCCTTCATCCATCCACGTCCATTGGCGTTCGTCCGAGTTCACGATCATCGGGAAGTAGTTGTGTCCGACTTCGTGAATGATGACAGAAATCAATCCGTACTTGGTTCGCTTGGAATAGGTCCCGTCTTTCTCCGGACGAGGTCCGTTGAAGCAGATCATTGGGTATTCCATTCCGCCGATCGGACCGTTGACTGAAATGGCGACAGGGTACGGATAGTCGAAAGTGTACTTCGAATAGACTTCCATGGTGTGGACAATTGAGTGTGTGGAGTACTTGCTCCACAGCGGTTCGCCCTCATTTGGGTAGAACGACATGGCCATAACCTTGTGGCCATTCTGTTCGTAGCCCATTGCATCCCAGATGAACTTGCGAGAACTCGCCCAGGCGAAGTCGCGGACGTTGTCTGCTTTGAAGATCCAGGTCTTCTTGCCTTCCGGTTTGCTCTTTTCGTTCGCCTTGGCTTCTTCTGGCGTGACGATGAACATCGGCTTGTCGGCTTCTTTCGCCTCGTCGAATCGCTTCTGCTGAGTTTCAGTAAGAACCTCTTTGGAATTCAACAGCACGCCCGACGCACTGACGACGTGGTCATCAGGGGCGGTAATGCGCACCAGATAATCGCCGAACTCAAGAGTGAACTCGCCGCGTCCGAGGAACTGTTTGTGCTGCCAGCCAGTGGCGTCTGTGTACGCCGCCATTCGCGGAAACCACTGAGCCATCTCGTAGAGATAGTTTTTGTCTTCTTTGAAGTATTCGTAACCGGTACGACCACCAACGACACGAGCGTTGTTGATGTTGTAGTTCCAGTCGATCGAGAACTCGGCTGTTTCACCAGAACGCAGTGGCTTCTTGAAATCGATACGCATCATCGTCTTCACGATGGTGTGCTTCATTGGATGCCCGCCCGCATCCTTTACAGCTGTGATGTTCACACCGCCATCAAATGTCTCGCGAGCCATCATGGCTTCGATTTGTCTGAACGACATGCTCTCAAGCGATGGAGCCTGCGTGATTTTCGGTGTGTCCGAATCGTCGTCGAACAGGTTCGGATCAAGCTGAACCCAGACGTACCGAAGCGTGTCCGGTGAGTTGTTTTGGTAGTGGATCGTTTCCGACCCGATGATTCGCTGCTTCTCGTCGTCGAGTTCTACATCGATCGTGTAGTCGGCTCGTTGTTGCCAATACTTGTGTCCCGGTGCCCCGGAGGCGGTTCGGTAGGTGTTGGCCGTGGGAAACAATTCTTCCATCTGACGGAAGTGATCGCCCTGTTTGTATTTATTGTTCTCTGGCAGTTGCCCGAAACAAACAGCCGCAGACAACGTAAACAGAAGAGTAAATCCGGAGATTGGACGTAGTAGATGCATTAGGTCCGCCGAGAACTTTGTGGAGAACGATTCAATGTCGAGCGCGAAGAGCGGTTGAGTGCGTGGGGAACGCAGGAATGGCTAACCGCAGGCTTTGCCGGTTCAATTAGAGATTGCCTTTGAGCGTCTCGCAATGACCGGAATGGCAGAATCCGAAGTCAATCAGAGCAGCGTTTGGATTGTGAGTCGGATAACATACGAATGTGGCACGTGTCAGAGCCTGAACGGATTTTCCGCACGGTTTCAAAACGGCAACATCAAGGCATCAATGTGGCACTTATTGAACTGCGAAAAATCCGTAAGACGTACGACCTTGGCGAAATCGAGGTTCATGCACTCCGCGATGCGACCCTGGATATTGAGCGGGGTGAGTACGTCACGCTGATCGGTCCGTCGGGATCGGGCAAGTCGACGTTAATGAATACGCTCGGATGCCTGGACCGTCCCACGTCGGGTAGCTACGTGTTGGACGGAACCGAAATCGTCGATCTGTCTCGCGACGCAAGGGCTCGGATTCGGAACGCGAAGATTGGATTCGTCTTTCAGAGCTTCAATCTGTTGTCTCGAACAACCGCCATCGAAAATGTCGAACTTCCGCTGCTCTATACACCCGGAACCAGCGCGCGGAAGCGGAAGAAGAAGGCCGCTGAGCTGCTGGATCTCGTGGGGCTAGGCGATCGGCTCGATCATCATCCGGCGCAGTTGTCGGGTGGCCAGCAGCAGCGTGTTGCCATTGCACGTGCTCTGGTAAACGACCCTGCGATTCTGATGGCAGACGAACCGACTGGAAATCTGGACTCCCAGACCAGCCGCGAAGTAATCAAGCTGTTTCGTCGGCTGAACGAGGAAAAGCAGATTACGGTCATTCTTGTGACCCACGACCCGGCGGTGGCTCGCAATGCCCGGCGAATGTTGCTGCTTCGCGACGGATTGGTTGAGATGGACACGACGGACTTCGACAAGGCTCTGGCATCTCTGCATTCGTACGACGACCCCGAAGACGAAGAGCCAGAATCGGACGGTGAAGACAGCCCAAGTGAGGCCGAAGAGTCGAAGCAATCGGAATAACCGTCACAGTCGGACGGTTTGGTAGAACCAATGCACCCCGGGCAGGCGATACGCCGGATATATCCAAGACGACTGGTCGAAGACTCACGACATGCAAAGTCGCGTCTTCAAAACTCTGTTCGCATTCGCAGTCTGTTCTGTCGCCGCGCTGGGGCAGGGTAGCGATGGTTTGCGTCCGTTCAACAAGCCGGAAGAATTCACCATCCGCTCGCGGAAGCCGGAAGAGTTGCAGAATCTGCCGTCTCCTCTGCCAACGGCACCACCGACTGTTTCGGTTCCTCATCCCAATGCTACCGAGTTCAAACTGACGCTCGACGAAGCGATCCGAACGGCGCTTGAGAATTCAGAAGTCATCCGAGTGCTGGCCGCGAACACCGCGACAAGCACGGGGCAAACGATCTACGGTCCCGCCATCGCGCATACGGATATCGACTCTGCGCTTGCATCGTTCGATCCGGTGCTGTCGGCGAACAACAGTTACCGGCGTGATAGCAGCGACATGCCACTAATCCTCGGCGGGATTGAGGGGATTCTTGGGACCCGCTCAAACCAGAATGACTTCAGCGTAGGGGTGAGTCAGAGCAATCTTGCTGGTGGTGAAGCATCGCTGGACTTCACAGACACGTGGACCAGGTCAGGTCCGCGTCGGACTTTGAATCCTCAAAATATACCAACACTTGAGGCGAGCTATACCCAACCGTTGCTCGCTGGGCGTGGAGTTGCAGCGAACCGGGTTCCCATCCTGCTCGCTCGCATTCAAACAGAACAATCCTACTTTCGGTTCAAGGACTCTTATCAGCGCATGGTTGAAAGTGTCATTCGCGGCTATTGGAACCTGGTGTTCGCGCGAACGGATTTATGGGCTCGTGAGCAGCAAGTGGAACTCGCCAAGTTCCTCTACGAACAGGCGGATGCACAGAAGGAAGCAGGGCTTGGTGACATCGGTAGTGTCGCTCAACGGAAGGTTGCGTTGGCGAACTTCCGCGTGAGTCTGATTGCAGCCCGAGCTGCTCTCCTTGATGCGGAAGCGGCGATGAAGAACGTCCTTGGCTTCCCACCGAATGACGGCATCCGATTGGTTCCGATCACGCCGCCAACGCGGGAAGAAATTGAATTCAATTGGCCAGAACTTGTTGAACTGTCAACGACTTACCGACCGGACGTGATCGAAGCCAAGCTGATTCTGGACGCGGACCGCCAGCGGCTCATTCAGGCGAAGAATAATGCTCAGCCGACTCTTAACGCCGTTGCAAGGTATCGATGGAACGGGATTAGCGGTGAGTTTCCATCTGGTACGTCTTTCCGATCTCGTCTGAACCAATCTGGCGGATACACACTCGGAATCAACTTCTCACTACCAGTTCGATTGCGAGCCTCACGTGCCAATCTGCGTTCAACAGAACTTGCCTTAGCGCAGGATCGCGCCAACCTGAAACAGACTCAACATGCGGCGACACACGATGTCGCGACGACGCTGCGTGGGCTTGCCAGTACCTACGCTCAGTACGAAGCGCAGACCGAGGTAAGACAAGCTGCGTTTGAGAACCTGGAACAGCTCGCAGCGCAAGAACTCTCTGGACTGGCAAACTTCCAGGTGGTTCTTCAGGGAATCAGCGACTGGGGTAACGCGGTCAGTTCTGAGGCCAGGTCGTTGACTGGTTACAACTCGCAGTTGGCGTCGCTGGAGCTCGAGACCGGAACCATTCTCGAAACGCATGGAATTCGGTTCTATGAAGAACGCTACGGGTCGCTTGGTCCGTGGGGCAAGCACGGTCCGTGCTATGAGTATCCGCAGGACCTGCGTCCTCAGGAGAACTCGATGCGATACGAGATTGGCGAAGAGCCGGCTGAGAAGTTCTTCAATCTTGATCAGGCACCGCGTCGCGAATCCCAGCAGAGATCTGGTGACATGGAAGACGATTGGGAATCACTTGATGATCCAATCGATGACTCGTCTGATCCGATGGACGATTTCGACCCTCTGGATGAACCGAACAACGGGTTTGAAGTTGATCGAACTCCCGCATCCAAAGCCGGTCCGAGTCTTGGACCAGCCGCGAGAGCGTCTGCTCCTCCGATTCCAATCCGACCCAAGTGGAAACGCGTAGCGGGTCGATAGGTTCACGCTGCAGCTACCCGGATTCCGTACTTGTGGCCTCCGAGCCGCAAGGTGAATAGCCGTGGCCCAGGCGGCAAGCTACTGGTCAGGTTTGAACGTCGATCACTGTTGTCACAAGGGCGTGAGTTGAGAGTGCTTGCGGCTTAGAGGCCACAAGTACGATTTGGGTTCGACCGCCACGTTTTGGTTCAGCGTGTTCGTGTAATCACAGCGGTTGCGGCCCCGGAGTTGTTGGCCAAAGAGTTCATCGCATCGTTGATCCTCAGGTACAGGTCGCCGGTCGTCTTCTGTACTTGGGATTTGTTTCCCACCAATATGGGTTTCGAAAGTGACTTCCGATCAGATGGGTTCATAACTGCGCCCAGGACGCAGCCGAGTCGGTTTCCGCGGACGTATTGAACACTGACACCGTTTGGTTCGCTGATCCAGAGCTTCGGCTTGTTGTTCACCTGAAACCGTCCAGTCACTTCAATGGTGTAGCTGCCACTCGGTTCCAACTGCACCCCAGTGCTCTGCCAGCCTTTGCCCGCTTGAACCGAAAACGTCGCCGTGCCGCCAACGGCCAATTGTTTGCAGGGCGACATCGCGATTGCCCCGCGTTTGAGGTCATAGCCATCGACAAGCTGAT